>NZ_RZQP01000124.1:0-18221 GCF_003998165.1 Mesorhizobium sp. M7A.F.Ca.US.007.01.2.1
GGGCATTGTCGGCATCGCCGTCGGCTTCGTCGGCGCCGTCATGGTCGCGGTGACGCGCGGCGAGGCCGGCCAGCCGGCCGATTTGTTCTGGGTGGCGATGGGGTTGCTCATCCCGGTCAGCCTTGCCGCCGGCAACATCTATCGCACGGTCGACTGGCCGGACGGCACCGGCCCGATCGAGCTTGCCGTCGGCAGCCATCTGGCGTCGGCGGCGATGCTGCTTGCCGGCATTCTCCTCCTGTTCGGCGGCGAAGCTTTCGTCCCACTCGGCGGCGTGCCGCTGGTCGTCGTCGCGCAGGTCGCGTCGGCATCGGCGATGTTCGCGTTCTTCTTCCGGCTGCAGGCGGTCGGCGGTCCGGTCTATCTCAGCCAGATCGGTTATGTGGCGGCGGCCGTCGGCCTGTTTGCCGGAACCCTCTTCCTTGGCGAGCACTATCAGTTGCTGACCTGGGCAGGCGCGCTCATCATCACCGCCGGCGTGTTCATCACCACCAGGGCACAAAGCCAGAAGGCGTGAGCGGTCGCAGGGGATCCGAACTGCCTTCGCGCCTGGAGCCGATCTCACCTGAATTTGTATCCAGATCTGCTTTATCTTCTTGTTTGAGCGTGGTCTTTTCCGAGGACCTTTCCCTTTTTGGAATCGTGCTCTGGAGCAAGCCATGACCGAACCGAAGACATCCGAGGAGACTGCCGTCGATGTAGCTGATTTTCGCGCCGCGATGCGGCTGATCGTCGGCAATGTCAGCGTCATCACCGCCGGCACCGGCGAGGATCGCTCCGGTCTGGTGGTCATTTCGGTCGTCTCGCTGTCGGCCGAGCCGCCCAAGGTGATCGCCTGTGTCAACCGGTCATCGTCGACCTGGCCGGTGATCGAACGCTACCGGCATTTCGGCGTCAACTCGCTTGGCCCCCAGCATCAGCGCGTGGCCGAGCGGTTCTCCGGCTTCGGCGGCATCAAGGGCAAGGACCGCTATGAGGGCGCCGAATGGGTGACGCTCAAGACCGGAGCTTTGCTGCTTTCGGATGCGGTGGCCGCATTCGACTGCAGCCTCGATGAAATGATCGATCGCGGAACGCATTCCATCGTCATCGGTTCGGTCGAGGCCGTGCGCACGTCCGATGCCGGCCAGGCGCTGATCTACTGGCGCGGCGGCTACCGGCCGCTGAATTCTGAATAAGGTCAGACCGAGCCTTTTTCCGCCAGGACCATGTAGTTGACGTCCATGTCCTTCGACCGCGCCCAGCGGTCGGCCAGCGGATTGTAGGTGACGCCGGTGCGGTCGATGATAGTCAGGCCGGCGCCGGCAAGCGCCTTTTCGAGCTCTTCCGGGCGCACCAGCTTGCCGAACTGGTGGGTGCCGCGCGGCAGCCAGCGCAGCACATATTCGGCGCCGATGATGGCTAAGCCCAGCGCCTTCAGCGTGCGGTTGATGGTGGCCACGAACATGATGCCGCCGGGCCGCACCATCTCGCCGCATTTGGCGACGAACAGGTCGATGTCGGCGACATGCTCGACCACTTCCATGTTGAGGATGACGTCGAATTTCTCGCCGGCGTCGGCAAGGTCCTCGGCCGTCGTGGCGCGATAGTCGACGCTGACATTGCCTTCGGCGGCGTGCAGCTTGGCCACTTCGATGTTGGTTTCGGAGGCATCCGCGCCCACAACCTCGGCGCCAAGCCGCGCCATCGGCTCGCACAAAAGTCCGCCGCCGCAACCGATATCGAGGATGCGCAGTCCCTCGAAAGGCCTTGCAGCGCGTGGGTCACGGCCGAAGCGCGTCGCTATCTGGTCGCGGATATAGGCCAGCCGGACCGGATTGAATTTGTGCAGGGGACGGAACTTGCCGTTCGGGTTCCACCATTCGGCGGCAAGGGCGGAAAAGCGTTCCACTTCTCCGGCATCGATCGTCGATCGTCGGGGCTCTGGCATAGTTGGTCTCCTCGACACTACAGCGCCGCGCGTCCTCTTGGACGCGCAAAGGACGCTGTAGCACTTTAGATTCTGCGCATGATCCTTTCCGAAATCGACTTCGATTTCGGGGTCATGCGCTAGGAAGTCGGGCGTGAAGCCGCGAATGTCAAGGCAACAATTTTCCTCTGCCGGCAGGGAGCCGGATTCTGTCAGGGCATGTCAGCTGGAGTGCGCCGCGGTGAAACACAATTGGCCTGGCGGGCGAAGGAACACATCATCGTTTTGAACTCGAAGGAGGTGACGATGACAGCAATGACGGCTTCGATCCTCTGGCATCGGCTGGACGTGGAGGGGCATGATGCCTGTCTGCTTGCGCAGACCGATGGCGGGCACAGCCTCAAGGGACAAGCCATCTTCATCCACGACGGCAAGCCGTGCTGCCTCGCCTACGGGGTGGATTGCGATGCCGGCTGGCACACACGGGCGGCGCTTGTCGAAGGCTTTCTCGGCACGCGCCAGCTGCACTATGCGATCGAACGCGATTTCAACGGCCAGTGGACGCTGAACGGCGAAGTCCAGCAGGGCGTCGACGGCCTTGTCGACGTTGATCTTGGCTTCACACCGGCATCGAACCTGGTGGCGATCCGCCGGTATGGCCTCGGGATCGGCGAAGCGTCGCCTGCCCCGGCCGCCTACCTGACTTTCCCTGAACTGAGGCTGGTGCGCCTCGATCAGACCTATCGGCGTCTCGACACGGTTCGCTATGCCTATGCCGCGCCGGTGTTCGGCTATGACGAAACCCTCAACGTCTCGCCGCACGGCTTCGTTGTCGACTATCCCGGCCTTTGGAGACGCGCGGCTGCGTCAGGCTGAAGCGATTGTGATCAGTCCGCCGCGACCTGCGTCGTGCCGAGTACGTCACGCAGTTTCGCCGCCAGTTGCTCGATGGTGAAGGGCTTGGCGAGGAAATGCACGTCGTGGTCGAGCACGCCGTTGTGGACCACGGCGTTCCTGGTGAAGCCGGTGGTGAAGATCACCTTCAGCAGCGGCATGCGGGCAACGGCCTCTTCCGCCAGCTTGCGGCCGTTCATGACGGGCATGACGATGTCGGTGAACAGCAGGGCGACCTTCGGGTTCTCCGCCAGTTTCTGCAACGCTTCCTCGCCACTCGCGGCATCAATGACGGTGTATCCGAGTTCGCGTATGGCCTCGACGGTGGAGACCCGCACGCGGGCATCATCCTCGACGACAAGGATCGTTTCGGCGACCGGTGCGGCGGGGTTGTCGCCGCGCCCGGTGGGCACGGCCGGCTCTTCGGCGCCGAAATACCGCGGCAAGTAGATCTTGATTGTCGTGCCTTCGCCGGGCTCGGAATAGATGTTGACGTGGCCGCCCGACTGTTTGACGAAGCCGAACACCTGGCTCAATCCAAGGCCGGTGCCCTTGTTGACCGGCTTGGTGGTGAAGAAGGGTTCGAAGGCCTTGGCCATGACATCGGGGGTCATGCCCGAACCGGTATCGCTGACGGCGATCATCACATACTGGCCGGCCGCGACTTCGGCATGGGCGGCGGCGTAGCTGTCGTCGAGATGGCTGTTGGCGGTCTCGATGGTCAGCTTGCCGTCATCGCCCATGGCGTCGCGGGCGTTGACGGCCAGGTTGAGAACGGCGTTCTCGATCTGGCTCGGGTCGGCATGGGTTTTCCACAAGCCTCCCGCCAGCACCGTTTCGATGCGGATGGTTTCGCCGAGTGCCCTACGGATCAGGTCGGACATCCCGGTCAGCAGGCGGTTGGCGTCGACGATCTGCGGCGCCAGCGGCTGCTGACGCGAGAAGGCGAGCAGCCGGGCCGTCAGATTGGCGGCACGGGTCGCGGCATCGATCGCCGCGTCGATGAATTGTGCGATATCGTGCTCGCCGCGCGCCAGCTTGCGCTGGGCTAGGTTCATGGCGCTGATGATCACCGCCAGCATGTTGTTGAAGTCGTGGGCGATGCCGCCTGTAAGCTGGCCGACCGCCTCCATCTTGTGCATCTGGCGGATCTGGGATTCTGCCTTTTCACGTGTCTCGATCTCACTGCCGAGCGCGACGTTCTTGCGCACCAACTCCTCCTGGGCGACCGCCACCTCAAGGAAGCGGCGGCGCGATTCCCTGATCGCGTAGCCGGCAAGCAGGAAGATCGCCAGCAGTGCCGCCACCGAACCGATGCGTAGCCAGGTCTCGACCTGGTCGGTATGCGCGTCGCGCGCGGCGACGGCTGCGGCGCTGATGCGTCGGACCGTATCCATGCTGGTTCGGATTTCGTCCATGACTGCCTTGCCCTGGCCGCTGCGAATCAGATCCAGCGCTTTCGTCGCATTGCCCTGGTCGTACAGGGCAATCGTCTCGGCCAGTTCAGCCTGCTTTTGCGAAAGCGCGTCCTTGATGTGGTTGATCGGCTGGACGAACTGGTCGTCGGGGGCGGTCAAGCTGTCGATACGGGCAAGTTGCCCCGGAATGGCGCCGACAGCGCTCCGATAGGGTTCGAGATAGGATTTCTCGCCGGTCAGCAGGTAGCCACGCTGGCCGTTCTCGGCTTCCTGTGCCAGAGAAAGCAGACCCGAAAGCAATTGCTGATATTCGATTGCCTCGCGCGCGGCGGCGCGGTTGGCCCGCTGTTCCTCGACCAGCATGGCACGGCTGCCGACAATAAGCGCCAGCACCGCAAAGCCTGCGACAAGCGGGAGCGATTGCCATCGCATGGCACGTCGAAACCGAGCAATCATCATCTGCTATGCCGAACCAAAAGAATTCCCCGCAGGCAGCATTTCGTAGGCGGCGCCGGGGCGGAAGGCAATATGCCGGCTTCTGGAGCCGGCAATTGGCCGCCAGCCTTGCGAAACCTTCGTCATTTGGCTAAGGAGGCCGCGCATTCAGCGGCCGGCGTCAGCCGGCCTTCCGCTTTTCGGGATTCCGGCTTTTGGCTGGGATCCGGCTTCAGTCAAAGGCATTTCGCTCCCATGGCGCGCATCGTGATGAAATTCGGCGGAACCTCCGTCGCCGACATCGCCCGCATCCGCAACGTGGCGCGTCACGTCAAACGCGAGGTCGACGCCGGCCATGAGGTGGCGGTGGTCGTTTCGGCGATGGCCGGGAAGACCAACGAACTGGTCGGCTGGACGCGTGAGGCCTCGCCGATGCATGACGCACGCGAATATGATGCGGTCGTCGCTTCCGGCGAGCAGGTCACGGCCGGCCTGCTGGCCATCACTTTGCAGAACATGGGCGTGCACGCCCGCTCCTGGCAGGGCTGGCAGATCCCGATCAAGACCGATAATGCGCATGGGGCGGCGCGCATCCTCGACATTGACGGTGCGTTCCTGATCAAGCGCTTCGGCGAGGGCCAGGTGGCGGTGATTGCCGGGTTCCAGGGCATCGGCCCGGACAATCGTATTGCCACGCTCGGCCGCGGCGGCTCCGACACCAGTGCTGTCGCCATCGCCGCGGCGGTCAAAGCCGATCGCTGTGACATCTACACCGATGTCGACGGGGTCTACACCACCGATCCACGCATCGAGCCCAAGGCGCGGCGGCTGGCCAAGATCTCGTTCGAGGAAATGCTTGAAATGGCCTCGCTCGGCGCCAAGGTTCTGCAGGTGCGTTCGGTCGAGCTTGCCATGGTGCACAGGGTGCGTACCTTCGTGCGGTCGTCCTTCGACGATCCCGATGCGCCCGGAATGGGGGATTTGCTCAATCCGCCCGGAACGCTCATTTGCGACGAGGAAGAGATCGTGGAACAGCAGGTCGTCACCGGAATTGCCTACGCCAAGGACGAAGCGCAGATTTCACTGCGCCGGGTCGGCGACCGGCCGGGCGTTGCCGCCGGCATCTTCGGGCCGCTGGCCGAGGCCAACATCAATGTCGACATGATCGTCCAGAACATTTCCGAGGACGGCAAGTTCACCGACATGACCTTTACCGTGCCGTCGGGCGATGTCGACAAGGCGCTGGCCGTGCTTGAACGCCTCAAGGCCTCGATCGGCTACGATGTCGTGCAGTCGGAAGCCGGCATGTCGAAGGTTTCGGTCATCGGCATCGGCATGAGGAGCCATGCCGGCGTCGCCGCCACCGCTTTCAAGGCGCTGGCCGACAAATCGATCAACATCCGCGCCATCACGACCTCGGAGATCAAGATTTCGATCCTGATCGACGGCCCGTATACGGAACTTGCGGTTCGTACTTTGCATTCCGTCTACGGTCTGGATAAGCAGTAGCGAGAACGATTTGAGTTGTTGCGTGTGCGCCGGTCGCGGTGGAAACTGCGGCGGGCAGAATGCCCATTGGAGAACAAGCCGCGATGCGTGATCAGGCCAGTGGCCCGCGCGTTTTGCTCAAACGGCTCCGCGAGCTCATGCAGGAGCCGCTGGAGCCGCAGGAGCGGCTTGACCGGATTGTGCGCGACATCGCCTCAAACATGGTCGCGGAAGTCTGCTCGCTCTATGTGCTGCGTGCCGATTCGGTGCTCGAACTCTACGCCACCGAAGGCCTGAACCCGAACGCCGTCCATTTGGCGCAGTTGCGGCTGGGCCAAGGCCTGGTCGGCACCATCGCCGCCAGCGCGCGGCCGCTCAACCTGTCCAATGCGCAGGAACACCCTGCCTTCGCCTACCTGCCGGAGACCGGGGAAGAGATCTACAACTCGTTCCTGGGCGTGCCGGTGCTGCGGGCAGGGCGCACGCTGGGCGTGCTGGTGGTGCAGAACAAGACCATGCGCCACTACCGCGACGACGAGGTCGAGGCGCTGGAAACCACGGCGATGGTGATCGCCGAGATGATCGCCACCGGCGATCTGGCGCGGCTGACCCGGCCCGGCCTCGAACTCGATCTGCGCCGTCCTGTCAGCTTCACCGGCCTGTCCTTCAATGAAGGCGTCGGGCTTGGCCATGTCGTGCTGCACGAGCCGCGCATCGTCGTCACCAATCTGTTCAACGAGGACAGCGAGGAAGAGGTTCGCCGGTTGGAGACCTCACTCAGCTCGCTCAGGCTGTCCATCGACGACATGCTGGAACGCCGCGACGTCGCCTTCGAGGGCGAGCATCGCCAGGTGCTGGAAGCCTATCGCATGTTCGCCAACGATCGCGGCTGGGTGCGACGGCTGGAAGAGGCGATCCGCAACGGCCTGACGGCCGAAGCGGCGGTGGAAAAGGTGCAGAGCGACATGCGCGCCCGCATGCTGCACATGACCGATCCCTATCTGCGCGAGCGGATGAGCGATTTCGACGACCTCGCCAACCGCCTGCTGCGCCAGCTGATGGGGCGCGGGCCGGAAGATGTCGCGGCATCGCTGCCTAAGGACGCCATCATCGTCGCCCGTTCGATGGGGGCTGCCGAACTGCTCGATTATCCCCGCGACAAGATGCGCGGGCTGGTGCTCGAGGACGGTGCAGCGACCAGCCACGTCGTCATCGTCGCGCGTGCCATGGGCATCCCCGTCGCCGGCCAGATGAAGGGCGCTGTTTCCATGGCGGAAAACGGCGATGCCATCATCGTCGACGGCGAGGAGGGCGTGATCCATTTGCGGCCGCAGCCAGATCTCGAGGCCGCTTATGCCGAAAAAGTGCGTTTCAGGGCGCGCCGGCAAGAGGTCTACCGCGAACTGCGCAAGAAGCCGTCGACGACCAGGGATGGTGTCCAGGTCGATTTGCTGATGAATGCCGGTCTCGCCGTCGACCTGCCGCAGCTTGCCGAAGCGGGTGCGGCCGGCATCGGTCTGTTCCGCACCGAATTGCAATTCATGGTCGCTTCCACCTTTCCCCGGGCCGAGGCCCAGGAAAAGCTCTACCGCGACGTGCTCGAAGCGGCGCGCGGCAAGCCCGTCACCTTCCGCACCATCGACATTGGCGGCGACAAGGTGCTGCCCTATTTCAAGGGCGCGATCCAGGAAGAGAACCCGGCGCTTGGCTGGCGGGCGATCCGCCTGACGCTCGACCGGCCGGGCCTGCTGCGCACCCAGATCCGCGCTTTGCTCAAGGCCAGCGGCGGCCGCGAATTGAAGCTGATGCTGCCGATGGTGACCGAACTCGGCGAGATTACCCAGGCACGCGAGATCATCGACCGCGAGGTGCGGCATTTGTCGCGCTTTGCCCATCATTTGCCGACCAGCCTGAAGCTGGGGGCGATGCTTGAAGTGCCGTCGCTGCTGTTCCAGCTCGATGAATTGATGAAAGCGGTCGATTTCGTCTCGGTCGGTTCGAACGACCTGTTCCAGTTCGTTATGGCCGTCGACCGCGGCAACACGCAACTGGCCAACCGCTTCGACACGCTGTCGGCACCCTTCTTGCGCGTCCTCAAGCAGATCGCCGATGCCGGCGTCCGCAATCACACGCCGGTGACGCTGTGCGGCGAACTCGCCGGCAAGCCGATCTCGGCGATGGCGTTGATCGGACTCGGTTTCCGCTCGATCTCGATGTCGCCGGCCTCGATCGGGCCGGTCAAGGCGATGCTGACGGAACTGCCGCTGGACGAATTGAAGGCGTTTTTCGACGACAATCTGATGGCTCCGGCACAGGGCCTGCCGATGCGGGCGCTGCTGCAGGCCTTTGCCGACGACCGTTCGATCCCGTTATAGCAGCCTCATCATGGTCAATTTGCCCCGCGATCGTATGGATCAAGTCGTCAAGCGTTTCGAGATGCTCGAAGCGCAGATGTCGGCCGGCCCGGCGCCGGACGCCTATGTGCGGATGGCGTCCGAATATGCCGAAATCCAGGACATGGTGGCCAAGGTCAGGGCGCTGCGCGCGGCCGAGCATGAACAGGCCGACCTCGAAGCCATGCTTGCCGACAGGGGCACCGACGCCGAGATGCGGGCGCTGGCCGAGGCCGAGCTGCCAGGGGTCGAGGACCGCATCGAGGCGCTGCAGAAGGACATTCAGATCCTGCTGTTGCCCAGGGATGCCGCCGACGACAAGAACGCCATTCTCGAAATCCGCGCCGGCACCGGCGGCGATGAGGCCGCGCTCTTCGCCGGCGACCTGTTTCGCATGTACGAACGCTACGCCGCCGAACGCGGCTGGCGTTTCGAGACCGCCTCGGCCAGCGATGGCGATGCCGGCGGCTACAAGGAAATCATCGCCACGGTGTCGGGCAAGGGCGTCTTTGCGCATCTGAAATTCGAATCCGGCGTGCACCGCGTGCAGCGCGTGCCGGCGACCGAGGCCAGCGGGCGCATCCACACGTCGGCGGCAACCGTCGCGGTGCTGCCCGAGGCCGAAGAGGTCGACATCGACATCAGGGCCGAAGACATCCGCATCGACACGATGCGCGCCTCGGGTTCGGGCGGCCAGCACGTCAACACCACCGATTCGGCCGTCCGCATCACCCATCTGCCGACCGGCATCATGGTCGTGCAGGCTGAGAAATCGCAGCACCAGAACCGCGCCAAGGCGATGCAGATCCTGCGCGCCCGCCTCTATGATCTCGAACGCGGCAAGGCTGACGAGGAGCGCTCCGAATCGCGCAAGTCACAGGTCGGCTCCGGTGACCGCTCGGAACGCATCCGCACCTATAATTTCCCGCAAGGGCGCGTCACCGACCATCGCATCAATTTGACGCTCTACAAGCTCGACCGGGTGATGATGGGCGAACTCGACGAGATCATCAACGCGCTGATCGCCGATCATCAGTCCAAGCTGCTCGCCGACATCGGCATCGATGACTGACCTGCCCAACGCGCTCGGGCCGCTGCTGCGGGAAGCGCGGGCTCGGCTCGGCAGCACCGTCGACGACCCGACGCTCGATGCGAGGCTGATCGTCGAGCATTTTTCGGGCACGACGCGCACGCAAGCCATTGCGGACCCCGAACGCAGGGTCGGCGCCGGCGCTGTTGCCGAAATCGATGCCGCCTTGAGACGCCGCGCCGGCGGCGAACCTGTGCATCGCATCCTCGGCTATCGTGAATTCTACGGTTTGCGCCTGGCGCTGTCGCCGGAAACGCTGGAACCGCGGCCGGATACCGAAACGCTGGTCGAGGCGATATTGCCCTTCGTCAAGGCGGTTGCGACGCAGGAAGGCGAGTGTTGCATCCTCGATCTTGGCACCGGCACCGGCGCCATTGCGCTGGCGCTGCTCAGCGTCGTGCCGACGGCTAATGCCACCGGCGTCGATCTGTCCGCGGGTGCGCTGGCGACGGCGGCCCGCAATGCCGGGCAACTGGGCCTTGCGGGCCGGTTCACGGCGCTGCAGTCGGACTGGTTCGAAAAAGTTTCCGGCCGGTACCATGTAATTGTCGCAAACCCTCCCTATATATCTTCCGAAGACATTGGAAATCTGCAGGACGAAGTCCGCAATTTCGACCCGCGCCTAGCCCTGGATGGCGGCGCGGACGGTCTGAACCCCTACAGAACCATCGCTGCGGAAGCGGCAAGGTTTTTGGAAATTGAAGGCAGAATTGCGGTCGAGATCGGCCATACGCAACGCAACGAGGTCTGCGAGATATTCACTGCAGCCGGCTATGCGCCGGGCAGTGTTTTCCGTGACCTCGGTGGAAACGACAGGGTTATTGTCTTTGAAAGGATAAAGCCTTGACGCAGTGCAAAAAAGCGCTTGGCAATGCCGGGGAATGCGGCTAGGGTCGCCTTAACCGGATGAGACGAAGCAGGCAGTGCTCTTAGCGATTCGGTTTTCCTTGGAAATAGCTGCCTTCTTGCGCAAACGATGCCCAAGCTTCGTGCGGGAATCGTCCGGCAAGTGATGTAACCGGAACAGGATGACACGTGGCGCCAACGCAATCGATGCGGGCGAACGCCGGTGAAGAGACGAAACGGCTGGCTGCATGAGCGCCTCCGTTCGTGAAGAGTTTTTCGAAAATTTCAAAATGAAGAGAGTTTGATGAGGCCACAACAGCAGAACAGGCGCATGCGCGGTCGCAACAACAATGGCGGCGGCGGTGGTAACAATAACAACAATAACAACAACAACCGCAAGGGGCCTAATCCCCTGACGCGCAACTACGAGAGCAATGGCCCGGACGTGAAGATCCGCGGTTCGGCTCAGCAGATCGCCGAAAAATACGCCACCCTTGCCCGTGATTCACACAGCTCCGGCGACCGGGTCATGGCGGAGAACTATCTCCAGCACGCCGAGCATTACAATCGCATCATTGCGGCCGCACAGGCGCAGATGCCAATCCAGAACACGCAGCAGAATCGCGATGATTTCGACGATGATGGCGATGAGGACCGCGACGATTTCGACAATAGCAGCAACAACAGCAACGCTGCTTCCGACGTCCAGATCCCGGTGGTCAACCATGGCGCCGGCCCGCAGCCGGTTATCGAAGGTACGCCGGCCGAGGTCGCGCTGAACCGGGAAGGTGGCCGCGAGGCCCGCGATAACAATGGCGGGCGCAACAATGGCGGCCGCGACAACAATGGCGGGCGCCATCGTGATCGCCGCCCCAATGGCGGCTATGGCCAGAACGGCCAGCGCGACTTTTCATCGTCCGCCGAGCAAGGTGGTCAGCCCCAGGGCAACGAGACCCCGATCCAGGGCGAAGCCGTTTCGCCGGCCGAATCTGTGACGCCGGCCGAACCGGCTCCGTCGTTCGAGAACCTTTCCCCGGCAGGTCTTGCCGCCCAGGCCGAACTCAACGAGGCGGCCGCCGAAAGCGGTGCTGCCCGTCGTCCGCGTCGTCCGCGCCGCCCGCGCGTCAACGCCGATCAGGTTGATGGCGGTAGTGACAATGCCAGTTCCGGGACCGACGCCGGCGAGGTGGCTGCGGCCCCGGCCGACAGCGGCAACGCCCAACCGGTCAATGTCGATATCGACAACTGACCCAACGGCATTTCAAGGCATTGAACGGCGGAGAGAAATCTCCGCCGTTTTCGTTTGGGCGGCCGTGCAATATTATGTGGTTGCCGATATCGGGACGTCTTGAGGGTTCAGGGCCTGTGCACCATATCAGCCTCAACTGGACCCGGCTCGAATGAGCGGGTCCGTCACCGCAATCGGATCCGGTGCCGCAAAGCGGGCCGGTGATGGAAGGAGACAGATATGAACCTTGAGAAATACTCAGAGCGCGTGCGCGGCTTTATCCAGTCCGCGCAGACCATGGCGCTTTCCCGCAACCACCAGCAATTCACCCCTGAACATATCCTGAAAGTGCTCGTCGACGACGACGAGGGCTTGGCCGCGTCGCTGATCGAACGCGCCGGCGGCAACGTCCGCGACGTCAAGCTTGGCGTCGAGACGGCGCTCGAAGCGATGCCCAAGGTCGAGGGCGGCAATGGCCAGCTCTATCTGGCCCAGCCGCTGGCGAAAGTGTTTTCGACCGCCGAGGAACTGGCCAAGAAAGCCGGTGACAGTTTTGTCACGGTCGAGCGGCTCTTGCAGGCGCTCGCCATGGAAAAGTCGGCCAAGACCGCCGACATATTGGCCAAGGCCGGCGTCACCGCGCAGGCGCTCAACCAGGTCATCAACGATGTCCGCAAGGGCCGCACCGCCGATTCGGCGAGTGCCGAACAGGGCTACGACGCGCTGAAGAAATACGCGCGCGACCTGACTGCGGATGCCCGTGCCGGCAAGCTGGACCCCGTGATCGGCCGTGACGACGAGATCCGCCGCACCATCCAGGTGCTGTCGCGCCGCACCAAGAACAATCCGGTGCTGATCGGCGAACCCGGCGTCGGCAAGACGGCGATCGCCGAAGGCCTGGCACTGCGCATCGTCAATGGCGACGTACCGGAATCGCTGAAGGACAAGCAGCTGATGGCGCTCGACATGGGCGCGCTGATTGCCGGCGCCAAATATCGCGGCGAGTTCGAGGAGCGGCTGAAGGCCGTGCTCTCCGAAGTCACCTCGGCCAGCGGCAACGTCATCCTGTTCATCGACGAGATGCACACGCTGGTCGGCGCCGGCAAGGCGGATGGCGCCATGGATGCGTCCAACCTGTTGAAGCCGGCGCTGGCGCGCGGCGAGCTGCACTGCGTCGGCGCCACCACGCTCGACGAGTATCGCAAGCATGTCGAGAAGGATGCAGCCCTTGCCCGGCGCTTCCAGCCGGTTTTCGTCGACGAGCCGACGGTGGAAGACACCGTTTCGATCCTGCGCGGCCTGAAGGAGAAATACGAGCAGCACCACAAGGTGCGCATTTCGGATTCAGCGCTGGTGGCGGCGGCGACGCTGTCCAACCGCTACATCGCCGATCGCTTCCTGCCGGACAAGGCGATCGACCTGGTCGACGAAGCCGCATCGCGGCTGCGCATGCAGGTCGATTCCAAGCCCGAGGCGCTGGACGAGATCGATCGCCGCATCATGCAGCTCAAGATCGAGCGCGAGGCGCTGAAGGTCGAGACGGACGATGCTTCGAAGGACCGGCTCGCCCGCCTGGAAAAGGAACTCGTCGGACTTGAGGAGGAATCGACCGAGATCACCGCCAAGTGGCAGGCCGAGAAGCAGAAGCTCGGGCTCGCCGCCGACCTGAAGAAGCAGCTCGACGAGGCGCGCAACGACCTTGCCATTGCCCAGCGCAAGGGTGAATTCCAGCGCGCCGGCGAGCTTGCCTATGGCAAGATTCCGGAACTGGAAAAGAAGCTGAAGGAGGCCGAGGCCCAGGACGGCAAAGCCGGCATGGTCGAAGAGGTGGTTACCCCCGACCACGTCGCCCATATCGTCTCGCGCTGGACCGGCATTCCGGTCGACAAGATGCTGCAGGGCGAGCGCGACAAGCTGCTGCGCATGGAAGACGAGATCGGCAAGCGCGTCGTTGGCCAGGGCGAGGCGGTGCAAGCTGTGTCGAAAGCGGTGCGGCGCGCCCGCGCGGGCCTGCAGGATCCGAACCGGCCGATCGGCTCGTTCATGTTCCTCGGACCGACGGGTGTCGGCAAGACCGAGCTGACCAAGGCGCTGGCGAGCTTTCTGTTCGACGACGAGAGCGCCATGGTGCGCATCGATATGTCGGAGTTCATGGAAAAGCACTCGGTCGCCCGGCTGATCGGCGCGCCTCCCGGCTATGTCGGCTATGAGGAAGGCGGCGCGCTGACCGAAGCGGTGCGGCGCCGGCCCTATCAGGTCGTGCTGTTCGACGAGATCGAGAAGGCGCATCCGGATGTGTTCAACGTGCTTTTGCAGGTGCTCGACGACGGCCGCCTGACCGACGGCCAGGGCCGCACGGTCGACTTCCGCAACACGCTGATCATCATGACGTCGAACCTCGGCGCCGAATATCTCGTCAACCTCACCGAGGACCAGGATGTCGATCTGGTGCGCGACGAGGTGATGAACGTCGTCAGGGCATCGTTCCGGCCGGAGTTCCTCAACCGCGTCGACGAGGTGATCCTGTTCCACCGGCTGCGCCGGCAGGATATGGGCCGCATCGTCGAGATCCAGCTCAAGCGGCTCGAGAGCCTGCTTGTCGACCGCAAGATCACGCTATCGCTGGACCAGGAGGCGGTGGATTGGCTGGCGGCCAAGGGCTACGACCCGGCCTATGGCGCGCGGCCGCTGAAGCGGGTGATGCAGAAGGAATTGCAGGACCCACTGGCGGAGAAGATCCTGCTCGGCGACATCCTCGACGGCTCGACCGTCAAGGTGACAGCCGGTTCCGACCGGCTGAATTTCCGCTCCAAACCGACGATCGTCGCGGCGGAAGCGGCAGCCTGATCCTGCGCCGCGCGTCCTTCCTGGACGCGCGGCGTTTTCATATAAAACGTGGGGTGGGGATGACACTGGACGACTACAACAGCTTCTGCGACTCGCTGCCTTCGACGACCCATGTCGTCCAGTGGGGTGGCGCCCATGTTTGGAAGGTGGGGGCCAAGGTCTTCGCGATCGGCGGCTGGGACGATGGCCAGCAGCTCTTCGTCACCTTCAAATGTTCCGATATCGCCTATGATGTGCTCAAGGAACAGCCGGGGCTACGGCCCGCACCCTATCTTGCCTCGCGCGGCATGACATGGATCCAGCGTCGGACAAGCCAGAGCATGGATGATGCCGCGCTGAAGGACTATCTGCGCGAGAGCCATCGCCTTGTCGCCCTGAAGCTTACCAGGCAGGCGCGCAAGGAATTGGGACTTGCCGAAAGCTAGCCTATATTCCTTGAGGCGCCGGAAAACCGCCATCTTCATGCCCGGTTCATGTTGGAACCATAGGATGGTGTAACTGGTTTGCTGGCGAAGGGGTTCGCCAGAAGACAATGCCGGCGGCGGCAAATTTACGGACCGGAGAATTTGGCCACCATGTTCCGCACGATCTTTGCCCTCTCGGCGCTAGCCGCCGGGCTTGTGTCTTCCGGGGCGTTCGCCGCGCCGACGACGGACAATGCGCCAAGGGTTGTCCGCGCTGCCGATACCGGGGGCATCCTTGTCGCCCAGGACGGTAATCTCGACATCTACTACGACGCCAGGGGCAACCGCGTGATCGTCGATGCCGATACCGGCAAGGTCATCGCCATCCAGCCGCCGCAGACCCGGCTCGACCGCCGCGCCTTGCGCCGCGAGACACGACTGCGCGAACTGGGCCGCGCCCCCGAAGGCGACGACCGCTACTATCTCGACGATCCGGAAGACATGGCGCGGTTCCGGCGCAAGCAGTTGGAAGAGGAAGGCCGCGTTATCCCGCCGCCGGCAGATGAGTACGATCCCTATGGGGACAATTCCGCCGAAGCCTACCCGCCGGCGCCGCAGGACGATGGCAATTACGACGACAATTATCCCGACGCGCCGCAGCCGGCTAAGCCGGGTACAATCAAGCGCCAGCCGCTGAACGAGGCCGCGATAGACCCTGCCCAGCCGACGACACCCGCCGATCAGGCGGCTCTGCCGCCAAAGGCCGGCGACAAGACCACCGTTGCCCCGGCACTTTCGCTGGGAGCGCGCCAGGATGTCGCCGCCCTTCAGGTGCTGCTCGACCGGGGTGGCGCTTCGCCTGGCGTCATCGACGGGCGTTTCGGTTCGAATGTCGACAAGGCGCTCGCCGCCTACAACCAGATCACCGGCGCCAATCTGCGATCGACCGACGCGGTCGCCATCCAGGCGGCACTTGCGCAATCCGGCGGCGATGCCTTCGCCAATTACACGATCACAGCGGAGGACGCGGCCGGTCCTTATGTCGCGTCGATCCCGGAAGACTACAGCCAGAAGGCGCAACTCGACCGCATGGGTTATACGTCGGTGACCGAGGCGCTCGCGGAGCGCTTTCACATGGACGAGAATTATCTCAAGGCGCTCAACCCGGAGGTCGATTTCAATCGTCCCGGCACGATCATCAAGGTCGCCAATTTCGGCAGGCTGGTTTCGACGCCGGTGGCGCGTATCGTCGCCGACAAGGACAAGAAAGAGGTTTTCGCCTATGACGCCGGCGGCAAACTGGTCGCGGCCTATCCCGCAACCATCGGCTCGTCGGATACGCCGTCACCGTCCGGCATACACACGGTGTCGCGCGTGGCGCTCGATCCGAACTACACCTACAATCCCAGCATCAATTTCAAGCAGGGTCAAAACGACAAGGTCCTGACCATTCCGCCGGGCCCGAACGGTCCCGTCGGTTCGGTCTGGATCGCCCTGGATAAGCCGACCTACGGCATCCACGGCACGCCCGATCCGTCGAAGATCGGCAAGACCGAGAGCCATGGCTGCGTACGCCTGACCAACTGGGATGCGCGGGAGCTGGCCAAATTGGTTTCGCCGGGCGTGACGGTGGAGTTTGTCGGCGGGCCCTCAGCCGATAACCTTGCGCAGCAGTGAACCGCGAAGCGCGGCGGCATAGACCAACTGCACGACCAGGATGAAGCCGACGCCGAGCAAGGGACTGACAAGCGAGAGTGCGGCGCCGACCGCCCACAGGATCTGTGCCTTGATGATGCGCAGATAGACCGTGCGTTTGGTTTCCGCATCGACATCCTCTGCTACGAAGCCGCTTTTCTCCGCATAACGCCAGCTCGCGAACAGCGTGACGCCGAGCGCCAGCAGATTGAGCCAGTAGACCAGCACCGCGGTTCTGAACTCGAGGAAGTCGGCCAGAAGATCGGTCGAGAAGGGCAGCAAGGCGATGAAGGCGAGAAAGCAAAGGTTCAGCGTGGCAAGCCGTCGATCGGATTTGGCGATCAGACCATGCTGCGCCTGCTGGCCAAACCAGAAGATGGTCAGCGTCAGGAAGCTCAAGGCGTAGGTCAGGAAACGCGGCGCCAGGGCGGCGATCGCGGCGAGCAGCTCGCGTTCGGAATGGATCGCCTCGTGCGCCGGCACCCTGATTTCGAGAACGATCAGGGTGAGCGCGATGGCGAATACGCCATCGGTGATCCCGACGATACGGCCGCGTCCCTCAGCCGATGCTTCAAGTGGCCGCTTCATCGATGTTTCCCCATCGGCACCTTCCGGAAACCTAGCATGGTTGCCGCCATTTGCATCTGACAGGGTGCGACCCTGGCCAAACGGCTGGTTTCAGCGACAGCAAGCCACTGGCTGGTTGTTGCCGGTGCGCCAGGGGTTTAAGCAAGGTTTCATGCATTCACCAAGTGAAGCCGCCGCCGTCCCGCTGACCAATCCGGTCACGAATGGAACGTTTTGTCCGCAGTCGCGGCGACGATTTGTGCTGATCGCGGCAATTCTGGCCTCGGCGCTTGGCTTCATAGACGGCTCCATCCTGGCCATCGCTACACCAGCGATCCGCGTCAATCTCGGCGCAAGCCTTGCCGAGGCGCAGTGGATTTCCAATGCCTATGCGTTGACGCTCTCGGCGCTGATCCTGGCCGGGGGCGCTGCCGGTGACCGATTCGGTCTGCGCCGCGCCTTCGTGGCCGGCATCGCGCTGTTCATCCTCGCTTCGCTTGCCTGTGCGCTGGCGCCGAATGCAATTGTGCTGATCGCATTTCGCGCGTTGCAGGGCATCGGTGCGGCAATCATGGTGCCTGGCAGCCTCGCCATCATCGCCAAGGCCTACCCGAAGAAAGAACGCGGCCGTGCTATCGGCATCTGGGCGGCGGCTTCGGCGCTGACCACGGCACTTGGCCCGGTGTTCGGCGGCTTCGTGCTGTCGGCCTTCGGTGACGGCATCTGGCGGGCGATCTTCGCCATCAACCTGCCGCTGGGCTTGATTTCGATCTGGCTTCTGCTGGCCAAGGTTCCGGCCGATGTGCCGACGGAGAAACGCAGCCTGGATCTCGGCGGTGCAGCGCTCGCGACATTGGCTTTCGGGGCGCTTGCCTATGGGCTGACCTCGATGAGCGCCAGCGGCGAGGGCCTCATGGCAGGGCCGAGCATTGCCGCCGGCGTCGTATTGCTGGCTGTCTTCATCGTCTTCGAGCTTCGGCAGCGCGAGCCGATGATCGACCTCAGCC
>NZ_RZQP01000125.1:0-18010 GCF_003998165.1 Mesorhizobium sp. M7A.F.Ca.US.007.01.2.1
GGCCGGTACAACGCTGATCGGCGTGGCATGCTGGGCGGAGTTTCACCAGGCGATCGACGGCGCTGCCTATCCCAGGCTGGCCGGATTGCGCCTCGCATCGAAACCGATCCGGCCGTGCGTTATCGCCATTTTTCTCAACGCTACCGCTGGCGCCGCCGCACGTCAGGTTGTCTCTCATTTCACCAGAGTGATCATCCGATCGGCATACATTGTGCGATTTCCAAGCGCCGCCGCGCAGTCGGACTTGACGGACGAGTTCCCGGTCATCTGTATCGTATTGCCGACAAGCCTGAGACAGTCGCCCTGGGCGCTCATATCAGAGTTGCCGGCGTAGGAAATGGGCGCGTCCGGCGCGTAGATGAAACCGCTGAGCACGGAATTTGCGCCACCATTCAATGTCAGGGCAGACGTGTTGCCGTGATCCTGGAAAATGGTGATGCCAGCATAAGGGCCGCTGGTGGGCGGGGAAAGGTTCACCTTCTCATTGGCATTTATGTAGATCTGAGCGCTTTCCATGAGGAAAATGGTCACGCCCTGGCCAGTCAGGCTGCCGTTTCCCCCTGGCTTTATGGTGGTGCCGCGCATGATGTAGACGCCCGGATTAAGCGTGATGTTCCCCGATAATGTCTTGTCGCAATAAGTGCCGGGCGACAGCGTGTAGGTTTTGCCGTTCGGGACAGGCAAACACAATGTGTAAGGGGGAGGAACGACGTCGGCCAATGGATCAAAGGACGCGTACCTATGTTCGTGCGGCGTTCCGCAGGCGAGACTGGCGCTGGGTGGCAACAGCCCGCTGGTGCCGCCGACGGTTGAGACACAGCCGGCCGAAACCAGTGCGGAACCACCCCTGTTGACGGAATCCGACGCGTCCGAGTTCGCCGCGATCACGCAATTGTCCATCGAGACGTTGGTCGAGCCCTGCAGGTTCACGGCGGCGGACGCATGCGGATCGAGCGCCAGCACGCAGGCCTGCGCGCCAGGTTTTATCTTGACCGAGGCCGAGCGGTAGGCCTGCCAGGGGGCCGAGGCGCTGATGAAGCTTGGGCGGCTTATGCTGGACGACAGCGAGATAAAGTAGGCGCTTGGACTGCCGCTTGCCGTTGCCGCGAAAGCGGAGACGCTGCCCAAATATTCCTGCTGGTCGGCCGCGCTCATATTGGCGGCGAAGAACTGCAGCCCAAGCTGCTGGACATCGCCAGCCGCCATATCGGGAGAGAACTTCGTGCCGATGGCGAGCCCAGCCGCGTCCAGCGAGTTCTGGAGTTGCGAGGCGTCATGGCTCGTGCCGATCAGATCGACGGCGCCGGCCAAACCAATCATTATTGGCAGCATAGCGAAGGCGGTCGTTATGGCAAAGTTGCCGCGCTCCGAAGACCAGAAGGCTTTCAATGCGAACATAGTCCCTCGCCGAAACTCGTAAAGCTCAGGTGATACGCCAGGGATCCCTACGAGTAATTTAAGTAAATGCTAAAATGCGTAAATGCTAAAATGCAGCACAATGATTGGCCAAAACGAAGGTCTGCCAAGGTACGCCATATGAGAGGCCATACGGAGAGTTGAACACAACGAGGAGTTGCTCCCCAGGCCATTGACCCGGCGACAATCGCCGCCAACTCTGCTATCATGCTTCTCGATCTTGAAGTGGCAGCTCTGGCGGCCATCCAGGCGGTGACCGCCCCGACACACGGGAGGAAGGTTATGGCCGGCTTTCATGTCATGGCGGACGCACGTGGAATGCATGTGCAGCCGGCGGTGCGCCGCATCGCCACGTCGGACCTTTGGGATGCGTTGCGTCTCGGGTTCGAGGATTTCTGGGCAAAACCATCGCACTACGTGTTCCTGTGCCTGATCTATCCCATCGTCGGCCTGATCCTGACGCAGTGGACGTCCGGCGCCAATGCCATCCAACTCATCTATCCCCTGATGTCGGGTTTCGCGCTGGTCGGGCCGTTTGCGGCGCTCGGCCTTTACGAGATCAGCCGCCGGCGCGAGCTCGGCATGAACACCTCCTGGCGGCACGCGTTTGATGTCCGGCGCTCGTCCGCGATCCCGTCGATCGCCGTCATTGGCGTCATGCTGGTGGCGCTGTTCCTGTTGTGGCTCTACACCGCGCAATCGATCTACACTGGCCTGTTCGGAGACCAGCCGCCGGCCTCGATCGGCGGCTTCATCCGCGACGTGCTGACCACCAGTAAGGGCTGGACGCTGATCCTTGCCGGTAATGCCGCGGGCTTTGTCTTTGCCGTAATCGTGCTGGCCACCACTGTGGTTGCCTTCCCGCTGCTGCTCGACCGCGACGTCGGCGCCGTCTCAGCCATCGAGACCTCGGCCCGGGCGGTGATGGCCAACCCGCTGCAAATGGCGCTGTGGGGCTTGCTGGTCGCCGTGCTTCTGGTGATCGGTTCGATCCCGCTGTTTGCCGGGCTCGCCGTCGTCATGCCGGTGCTCGGCCATGCCACCTGGCATCTCTACCGCAAGGTGGTCGAGCCGGAGCGGGCACAGCAGATAAGGCGACCGATGTAGGCTAGCTCTCAGCGCTGCGCGTCGGTCGCCATCTTCAGCGCGAGAGCCGCCAGCACGGTTCCCATCATCCAGCGCTGGATGACCAGCCACGAGGGCCGTCCGGCGAGGAAGGTGGCGATTGAACCGGCCGTCACCGCGATGACGGCATTGACGCTGAGGCTGATCGAGATCTGTGTCGCGCCGAGCACCAGGAGCTGCGACAGGACGTGACCCTTGCCGGGGCTGATGAATTGCGGCAACAGCGACAGATAGAGCACGGCCACCTTCGGATTGAGCAGATTGGTCATCAGGCCCATGGCGAAAAGCTTGCGCGGCCGGTCCCTCGGCAATTCGCGCACTTCGAATGGCGAGCGTCCGCCCGGCTTCACCGCCTGCCAGGCCAGCCACAGGAGATAGAGCACGCCGGCAAAGCGCAGCGCATCATAGGCGTAGGGCACGGCGAGCAGCAGCGCGGTGATGCCGAATGCCGCCGCCAGTACATAGAAGACAAAGCCGAGCGCCACGCCGCCAAGCGAGATGAGCCCCGCCTTCGGCCCCTGCGACAGGGAACGCGAGATCAAATAGATCATGTTGGGGCCAGGCGTCAGCACCATGCCGAGGCAGACCAGCGCGAAGGCGAGATGATTGGCTGTTTCGGGCATCTGTTCTTCCCCAGCGCGCCGCGAATGGACGCGCGATCCGGCAGGCGGCCAAGATGTGCCTGTCCCGGGAGGCGCGCGCAAGTGCATGGCGGCGCCAGCCGTTGTTCCAGCCAGCCCCCGAAGCCTGAGGATCAGCCGACGATGCGCAGGTTCGACAATTCGTTGCCGATTTCCTTGAAATCGTTCGACAAGCTGGCGCCGGTGGCATTCCAGAACAGTTTTGCCGGCTTGCTCGCGTCCGTTGGATCCTTGCGGAAGCGCGAGTTCGACGAGCAGGATTTCAGCGCCTCGATCGCCTGCTGATCGGCGGTTTTGGTCGTCGACAGGTCGAGCGCCACCGTCATCACCATGATATTGGCTGCCTTGGCGTTGTTGCAAAGCGTCGCCACCTGCTCGTTGAGCGCGTTGGTGTAGTTGCCGTTCGAATAGTCGAACTGGCCAATGGCGCTCGATGTGCCCATGAACAGGCGGCCCACCGAAGTGCCGTTGTAGCCTGGGTTGAGATAGCCGAAGGACGCATAGGTCGATTTCGAATCGGCGGGGTCGGAATGGCTGAGCGAGGACGGCGTGTAGTAGGTATTGGCGCCGTCGGTCAGCACGATGACGACCTTGTCGTTGCCTCTTTCGGTTTCCGGGCGGCCTTGCGTGAACGGCTCGCCGCTCGAAACCACCCGCCAACCCCAGGCCATGCCTTCGGGAACATTGGTGCCGCCATCGGGCTTCATCAGGTCGATCGCGGCCTTGATCGCGGTAAGCCCAGTGGTAACGCTGACATCGGTCAGCGGCGTGATCGGGTTGGTGGAGCAGCTGTAGTTCGGCCCGTTGCCGGCGGCCAGCGCCGGCGCATTGATCGGCCTCGGTTGGAAATATTTGGACATGTTGCGCAGCCGGGATTGGCCGGTGCTGCTCGTCGGATCGTCATTCCACCAGCTGTTGATGGCGCCATAGGTCGTCGGCGCGGCCTCGTCGGGATCCTGGGTGAGCCTCCAATGGTTGCCGGGTTCGTCCGGGGCGAACATCGGCACAAACATCGTCGCCGGATCGCCGACCCCTATGCCGGTGTTCGCCGAGCCGCCGGAAGGCGCCGCGTCGTTGACATTGTAGGGATAAGGCCTGGCCTCGACGCAGCCCTGCCAACTGGCGAACGGGCCATAGGTGTCGATGTAGTCGTATTCGTCGTGGTCGCGTTTGCAGGTGTTGTTCGGGTTGTATTCGTCGCACACCACGCGCTTGCTGTTGACGACACGCTCATGGTTGGTGACGACCTTCATGTCGCGATAGAGCGAAAACCGGGTCAGCATCTGGCCTTCGTCGGTTCCCCATCCGGTGCCGCGCTTGTACCAGATGCCGTTGGTCTGCTGGGCGTATTTGTCGGCTGCGTTCAGCGTCGACCAGTCGAAATTCTCGTTCGATACCGGCGACAGGCCTTCGGTATCCATCCAGGGCGCATTGCCGTTGCCGGGCCCGACATTGACCGAGGCGGCAAACGGCACGAGGCCGAACTGCACCGGCCTGTCGACCTGCTTGATCATCGCCGCCTGCTGGGCCAGCGTGTCGACCAGCTGTTTGGCCGCGGTCTTGAGAAGGTCGATGCGCGTTTGCCCCGAGCCCGTTCCGGTCTTGGTCATCGACCCGGAATTGTCGAGTACCAGGGCGACTTCAAGAGTGTTCTTCAGCCGCACTTCCGAGGTGATGTTGAAGCTGATCCTCTGGTTGGCGTCGGTTTCGGATTTGCCGACGAGCTGGCCGAAGACCGGATAGAAATAGGGCTTGTAGTCCAGCCGCGCGGTCATCTTGAGCAAGCCGCCGCCGGTGGTGTTGCTTGGCAAGGTAACGGTGAGCGTCGTATTGGCGGGATTGATCTTGTTGAGGTTGGCATTGAAGAAGTCGAGCGCATAGGCCCGCAACTGGTCGTCGGTGGCACCCTCCGTCAGCCGGCGCGCCGTGGCGAAGTTTGCGGCATCGAGCGCGTTCGAAACTGCCTGTTTTTCGCGGCTCATCTCGGTGAAGTCGACGGCCATTGCCAGGGCGCCCATCAGCGGAACCATCGCGACGACCGTCATAAGAGCATAGTTGCCGCGTTGGTCGCGGCAGAACTGACGCCAAAGTCCATGCATGTCTTGGAGCGGCCCCCGCCGGCGGATTCTCGATCGACGCCAGCTTTCCACAAAACGCTGAAGGCCGGGTTTGGCAAATCGCTCTATTGCCGGGGCAGCGCTTCACCAACCGCTAACCAATCGTGCCTGGCGAAAGCTGGTGACAGGCCGGAATGGTTCGGCTAATCCGAACCGGCTGCGGCGAACCGTCTGTCGTGGCGGTCGCAACGATCATGACTGAAGGAAACGGCATGGCGGATTCGCCTGAAATCATCGGCTCGCTCGAAGACGTGTCGAAGGCCTATTCGGCAATCCTGTGCGACGTCTGGGGCGTGGTCCATAATGGCGAAACGCATTTCCCTGTGGCGGCCTCCGCATTGGCAAGGGCTCGAGAGGCGAAAATCCCCGTCGTCCTGATCACCAATTCGCCGCGCAGAAGTGCCGATGTCGTGGCGCAGATGAACGCGATCGGTGTTCCACCGTCAGCCTACGACCGGGTGGTTACCTCAGGCGACGTGACCCGGGATCTGATCGCCGAAGGGCCGCGCAAGATTTTCCATATCGGCGCCGACCGCGACTTCACCCTCTATGAAGGTCTCGACGTCGAGCTTGTCGAGGAGTTCGAGGCGTCCGGCGTCGTCTGCACCGGCCTGTTCGACGACGAGGTCGAGAAGCCCGAGGATTACGCGGAGCTCCTGCGGCGGCTGCGCGCCAGGAACCTGCCTTTCATCTGCGCAAATCCCGACATCGTGGTCGAACGTGGCGAACGCATCATCTGGTGTGCCGGCGCGCTGGCGCGTGACTATGCCCAGCTCGGCGGCCGCACATTGATCGCTGGAAAACCTTACGCGCCGATCTACAATCTCGCGATGAAGGAGGTTGCCGAGATTCTTGGCCAGCCGGTCGAGCGCGGCCAGGTGCTGGCCATCGGCGACGGCATGATGACCGATGTGAAGGGCGCCGCCGACAATGGCTTCGATGTTCTTTATGTCTCCGGCGGTATCCATGCCCGCGACTATGGCGATGCCCTGCAACCGGATCCGGCAAGATTGGCGGCCTTCCTGGAAAAGCATGGCTATGGTCCGGTGGCCGTCATTCCCAGACTTCGGTAGGTGACGATGGCAGCCTTCCAGCGCATCCTGGCAACCGCGCCGCTTCCCGCCGACCTGCGCGGCGGCGTCGTGGCAATCGGCAATTTCGATGGCGTCCATCGCGGCCATCAGGCGGTGCTCGAGCGAGCCTCGGCGGAGGCAGGACGGCGCGGCGTGCCGGCCCTGGTGCTGACATTCGAACCGCATCCGCGCAAGATCTTCAGGCCTGATATCCCGTTGTTCGTGCTGACGCCGCCGCCGATGAAGGCGCGGCTGCTGTCGCTGCTGGGCTTTGCCGCACTCGTCGAACAACCGTTCACGCGCGACTTCGCCTCGCTGTCGGCGGAAGCGTTCGTGACGGATGTGCTGGAAACGAACCTCGGCATTACTCACGCCGTGACCGGGTTCGACTTCCATTTCGGCAAGGATCGTCAGGGCGGCCCGGCCTACCTGATGGCGGCCGGCGAACGTCACGGCTTCGGCGTCACGCTCGTCGACGCGTTCCGGGACGAGGGCGCCGAGGTGGTGTCGTCCAGCCGTATCCGCGGATTGCTGGGCGAGGGCGAGGTGGCTGAAGCCGCCGGACTGCTCGGTTACCGGTTCATCGTCGAAAGCGAGGTGGTCGGCGGACAGCAGCTCGGCCGCACCCTTGGCTTTCCGACTGCCAACATGAGGCTTTCGGCTGAAGCCGCACTCAAGGAGGGCATCTATGCCGTCCGCTTCCGCCGCGCCGACGGCACGCTTCACGACGGCGTCGCCAGCTTTGGCCGACGCCCGACAGTCGACGACAACGGCGCGCCGCTGCTGGAAACCTTTGTCTTCGATTTCTCTGGTGACCTCTATGGCGAGGTTTGTCAGGTTTCCTTCTTCGGTTTCCTGCGTCCGGAGGTGAAGTTCGGGGGGCTCGACGCGCTGGTCGCGCAGATGAAGCGCGATGAAGCCGAGGCACGCGCGCTGCTTGCCGGCGTCAGGCCGCTCTCCGACCTCGACGCTGCGATGGCATTTTAAGCTACTTCTTCAGTGCCAGGCCAACGGCGATGAAGGTCCAGCCCTGGAAGATCAGATCGATCGCCAGGAACAGACCGAGCACCCACAGGCTGTTGACCGGCCAGCCCATGGCGATGATCAGGCCCGCAAGCGCGGTGATGACACCGGCAGCGACGATCCAGCCCCAGCCGCGTTCCGGCCGATGGCTGTAGCCGACCCAGGCCCTGAGCACCCCTGACGCGACCAGCGCAATCGCCAGCAGGAATGTCAGCACCGCCGAGGCAAGCAGCGGATTGCCGAAAGCGAAGAAGCCGGCAACGGCGTACAGCAGTCCGCTGAGCAGCCAGTAGAAGAAGCGGCTCCAGGTCTTGACGCCGAACGCGTGCACGATCTCGATGATGCCCGCCATCAGCATCAGCCATCCCACGACGTAGACGGAAGCCACCGTGGCGACGAACAGGTTGGCGAAGGCAATGCCGCCGAAGATGAGCAGCAGCACACCGAGCGCGACAAACCATCCCCATTTTGTCCGTGTCTGTTCGATCGCGATTTTCAGGGCGTCGCCATGCAGGGTCATTGTCGCGGTCTCCATCGAGGGCTGCGGAATACTGCGGATGGAAGGTAATCCGGGCGCGGGCCAACGTCCAGTCGATGACCGGCAGCGGCATCGCGGCAAAGCGCGAGCGTATGTCTCGGGTTTAAATCAAATTTTACCAAACGGCCGTCAAAGCTGTCATCGGTAGTCATATGCGTTGTGTTAGTGGAGTGGCCATGAGTCCGGTCGGAAGAATCTCTCTGGTGTTGGCCGCTGCGGTGCTGGGCGGGGCGGGCGCCGCCAATGCGGGCGAGGGCAGCTGGCTGTCCGGCGACTGGTATCTGACCGTTGGCGCCACCGGCCTGGTCGCGCCCAATTTCGAGGGCGGCAGGAAATACATGCTGAGCGCCCAGCCCATCATCTCATTGGGCAAGGCTGGACCGGCGGCACGCTTTGTCTCGCGCAACGACAACATCTCGTTGGCGCTGGTCGACGATGGCGGTGTCCGCGCCGGCCTGACCGGCAAGTTCCTGTTTTCCCGCGACGACGACAACGCCGATGAACTGAAGGGCCTCGATCCGGTGCGCTGGGGCGGCGAAGTCGGCGGCTTCTTCGAATTCTATCCGACGGACTGGCTGCGCGCCCGCGCCGAGCTGCGCCACGGCATTCGCGCCCACAACGGCTTTGTCGCCGACATCGCCGCCGATGCCTTCTACGACGTGACGCCGACCGTCAGGATTTCGGGAGGACCGCGTGTTTCCTTCGCCTCGGGCAACTATTTCGACGCCTATTATGGCGTCAACGCGCAGGAAGCGGTGGCCTCCGGCCTGAGCGAATACCATCCCGGTGGCGGGCTGAAATCGACCGGCCTTGGCGGCGCCATAACCTGGAAGGTGACCGAGCCGATGACCGCCAGCCTGTTTGGCGAATATTCGCGCCTGATGGGACCGGCGGCCGATTCCAGCCTGGTCAAGGAGCGTGGCGACCGCAACCAGTTCACGGTCGGCGTGTCGACCACCTACCGCTTCGATTTCACGATGTAGGTGAATCGAACGAGAGACGCTTTATTCCTGCCGTGGCTTCGGCTAAAAGCCCAGCCATGACCAGCTTTTCGCGCCTTTTCGCGATCGCGATACGAATTACAGGCCCGGTGTTCCGGGTGGCCTGAGCGCCGCCGGAGCCGCCGGGAGTTTCTGCGCGCCCCTCGCGCTTTTTTCATAACATGATAGTTCACGCCCGAGCTTGTACGCCCGCCGGGCAATGCACATGGCAGACCAATGACCGACACAACTGAAACGATCGACTATTCCAAGACGCTTTATTTGCCGCAGACGGACTTCCCGATGCGCGCCGGCTTGCCGGAGAAGGAGCCGCTGCTGGTCAAGCGCTGGCAGGACATGGATCTCTACCGCAAGCTGCGCGAGAGCGCTGCCGGCCGCACGAAATACGTGCTGCATGACGGCCCGCCCTACGCCAATGGCAACATCCATATCGGCCATGCACTGAACAAGATCCTCAAGGACGTTATCACCCGCTCGTTCCAGATGCGCGGTTACGACTCGAACTATGTGCCCGGCTGGGACTGTCACGGCCTGCCGATCGAATGGAAGATCGAGGAGCAGTACCGCGCCAAGGGCAAGAACAAGGACGAGGTGCCGGTCAACGAGTTCCGCAAGGAATGCCGCGAATTCGCCGCGGGTTGGATCACGGTGCAGGGGGCCGAGTTCCAGCGCCTCGGCGTCATCGGCGACTTCAAGAACCCCTATACGACGATGGCTTTCCATGCCGAGTCGCGCATCGCCGGCGAGCTGTTGAAGTTCGCCATGTCGGGCCAGCTCTATCGCGGCTCCAAGCCGGTGATGTGGAGCGTGGTCGAGCGCACGGCGCTGGCCGAGGCCGAGATCGAGTACCACGACTATGAGAGCGACACGATCTGGGTGAAGTTTCCGGTCGCCAGCCTTGTCCGCCCCATCGACGATGGCCAGACCAAGCTGACGGAGGGCGCCCTCGATCTGCTGCAGGCCCACGTCGTCATCTGGACGACGACGCCGTGGACGATCCCAGGCAACCGCGCCGTCAACTATTCGCCGCGCATAAACTACGGCCTCTACGAGGTTACGGCGGCCGAGAACGCATTCGGCCCGCAGCCGGGCGAAAAGCTGATCTTTGCCGACGCACTGGCCGAAGACTCCTCGGCCAAGGCCAAGGTCACCTTGAATCGTCTCCGCAGCGTTTCGGCGCAAGAGCTTGGAAGCCTTACGCTTTCACATCCGCTCAAGGGTTTTTGCGGCGGCTACGAATTTGCCGTTCCGATGCTCGCCGGCGACCATGTCACCGACGATGCCGGCACCGGCTTCGTCCACACCGCGCCCGGACACGGCCGCGAGGACTTTGACGCCTGGATGGACGCGGCGGTGGATCTGCGCGCACGCGGCATCGATCCCGCCATCCCGTTCACCGTCGACGATGGCGGCTTCTTCACCAAGGACGCGCCGGGTTTCGGACCGGACCGCGAGGGTGGACCGGCGCGCGTCATCGACGACAACGGCAAGAAGGGCAACGCCAACCAGGCCGTCATCGACGAGCTGATCAAGCGCAACGCGCTGTTCGCGCGTGGCCGGCTGAAGCACAGCTATCCGCATTCGTGGCGGTCCAAAAAACCGATCATCTTCCGCAACACGCCGCAATGGTTCGTCTATATGGACAAGGACCTCGGCGACGGCTCGACGCTGCGCAGCCGGGCGCTCAAGGCCATCGACGACACCCGTTTCGTGCCCGCCGCAGGCCAGAACCGCATCCGCGCCATGATCGAGGAGCGCCCGGACTGGGTGCTGTCGCGCCAGCGCGCCTGGGGCGTGCCGATCGCCGTCTTCGCCGATGTCGACGGCAATGTGCTGAAGGACGAAGCGGTCAACCAGCGCATCATGGACGCCTTCGAGAAGGAGGGCGCCGACGCCTGGTTCGCCGCTGGCGCCAAGGAGCGTTTCCTTGGCAATCACGATGCCTCCAAATGGAAGCAGGTGATGGACATCCTCGACGTCTGGTTCGATTCGGGCTCGACGCATGCCTTCACGCTGGAGGATCGCCCTGACCTGAAATGGCCGGCCGACGTCTATCTCGAAGGCTCCGACCAGCATCGCGGCTGGTTCCATTCCTCGCTGCTGGAAAGCTGCGGCACCAGGGGCAGGGCGCCTTACGATACTGTCGTCACCCATGGTTTCACCATGGACGAGGATGGCCGCAAGATGTCGAAGTCGCTCGGCAACACCGTGGTGCCGCAGGACGTCATCAAGCAGTCGGGCGCCGATATCCTGCGTCTGTGGGTGGTGACGACCGACTACTGGGAGGACCAGCGGCTCGGCAAGAACGTGCTGCAGACCAACATCGATGCCTACCGCAAGCTGCGCAACACCATCCGCTGGATGCTCGGCACGCTCGCCCATGACGATGGCGAAGAGGTGCCGCTGGAGAAGATGCCGGAGCTGGAGCGGCTGATGCTGCACCGGCTGGCCGAGCTCGATGAGGTCGTGCGCTCGGGCTACGACGCCTTCGAATTCAAGCGCATCACCCGCATGCTGCTCGATTTCATGGTGGTCGAGCTGTCGGCGTTCTATTTCGACATCCGCAAGGACGCGCTCTACTGCGACGCGCCGTCGAGTCTGAAGCGCAAGGCTTCGGTGCAGGTGGTGCGCCATCTCTTCGATTGCCTGGTGAAATGGCTGGCGCCGATGCTGCCCTTCACCATGGAGGAGGCCTGGCTCGATCGTCATCCCGACGCGGTCTCGGTGCATCTCGACCAGTTCCCGCAAATCCCGGCGGACTGGAAGAACGAGGCGTTGGCGGAAAAGTGGCGCCAGGTGCGGCAGGTGCGGCGCGTCGTTACCGGCGCGCTGGAGATCGCGCGCGCCCAGAAGGTGATCGGATCGTCGCTGGAAGCGGTGCCGGTCGTCACCATCAACGATGCAGCGCTCGAAGCGGCGATTTCAGATGTCGACATGGCCGAGATGGCGATCACCAGCGATCTGGTTATCGCGCATGGCGAGGCACCGGCTGGTGCCTTCGCGATCGACGACGTCAGGGGTGTCGCCGTGGTGGTCGAGAAGGCCGAGGATCGCGGCCTGTTAAAATGCGCACGCTCATGGCGCTACACCGCCGATATCGGCCAGGATCCGGAATACCCGGATGTTTCGGCCAGGGATGCGGCGGTGCTGCATGAATTGAAGGCGCTTGGCCGGCTTTGACAGGCCGGCCAGCTTGATCGGTGCACAAATGCCACGCCGGGCGGGTGAAAACCGCCCGCGCGTTGCCCTTAACGAGTGGTTGAGGTAAACACGCGAAACTCCGGAAGACAAATTGTCGCCGGATTTCCGTCGCAAGTGCTTGGACGATGGGGACCGGCCACGAGGCTGGTGGCAATCGAGAGGCTGTCTAGAGTGGGACTTTTTGGCATGACCGAGAGATATAATGCGCGCCTGGCGCTGCTGGCGCCGCTTGTCGCGTCGGGCCTCGCTTTGTCCGGCTGCATGGGCTCTCCGACCTACGGCACCGACAAGACCGCCGGCGAACAGCTGGCCGGCGATATTTCAGGCGCCTTTTCATTTGCGCCGAAGCGCAAGGAACAGATCGACTACAAGCCGCGTCCGACGCTTGTAAAGCCGGCGCCCGGCCAGAAGGAAGCGCTGCCGGCCCCGCAGGACAGCATCGAGACGGCGAGCGCCGAATGGCCCGAATCGCCCGAGCAGCGCCGCGCCCGCTTGCGCGCCGATGCCACCGCCCATCAGAACGACCCGGCCTATCAGTCGGAGATCGTCGACGACGTGCAAACCGATCCGGCCTCGGTGAAAAGGGCGATGGCGGAGTCAGGCTCGAGCCACCCGCCGGCATGGACACCGGCCGATTCCGACAAGGGCCGTGCCGCCGAGATCCAGCGTCGCCTCGCCGACAGCAAGCAGGGCGATCCGAACACCCGCAAATATCTGAGCGAGCCTCCAGTGCAGTATCGTGTCGCGGCCGGCACCGCGCCGCAGAACGAGCTTGGCGAGGACGAGTACAAGAAGGAACGCCGTCTCAAGAAAGAGGCGGAAGGCAAGAAGGGCAGCGGCTGGTTCGATTGGCTGTAAGAACACCGAATTGTGTCGCCGGGCGTAGCGCCCGCTTCAGCCGCGCCGCTCCCGAAAAAATTCTTTGAGCAGCAGGCCTGCTTCGGTCTCGCCCATGCCCGGATAGATGTCGGGCGCGTGGTGGCAGGTCGGCGAGGCGAAAAAACGCACGCCGTTGACCACCGCACCGCCCTTGTCGTCGGCGGCGCCGAAATAGAGCCGGCGCAGCCGGGCGAAGGAAATGGCGCCGGCGCACATGGCGCAAGGCTCCAGCGTCACATAGAGATCGTGCCCGGTCAGTCGCTCGGCCGACAGTTTGCGGCAGGCTTCGCGGATGACCAGCATCTCGGCATGCGCGGTCGGGTCGGCAAGTTCGCGTGTGCGGTTGCCGGCGCTGGCGACAACACCAGCGCCATTGGCGATGACGGCGCCGACCGGCACTTCGCCTCGCAAGGCGGCAGCTTCGGCCTCCTTCAGCGCCAGCGCCATGAAATCGGGCCGCTTCACGCGATTTCCACTCCGATTATCTCCTCGCCACCTGACGGTGATCCTGTTATGGAGCGCATGACCTCGAAAATCGGGACTCGGTTTTCGAAAATGATCATGCGCCACATCAAAAGTGCTACAGCGTTCGTTGCGCGCCCGAAAGGATGCGCCACGCTGTAGCAGCGCAAACGGATAAAGGCCACATGGACGACAACGACAAGAAATTCCGACCCAGGAAGGGTCCGGCCAAGAGTGGGCCGAAGGCCGCGGGACCGCGCAGCCGCGATGGCGCCGCGGGCAAGGGCGGCAAACCGTCCTTTGGCGCCAAGAAACCTTACGCACCGCGTGGCGACCGGCCGATGGCTGCCGATGGCGAGCGGCCGAAGCGCGATTTCAAGGGCGGCGACAAGCCTTTCAGCAAAGGCCCGCGTCCCGAAGGCAAGCCTTTTGAGAAACGCGAGGGGCCGCGCAAACCTTATGCACCGCGCGGCGATCGTCCAATGGCCGCCGGAGGCGAGCGCAAACCGTATGAAAAGCGCGAAGGACCGCGCAAGCCCTACGCACCGCGCGGCGACCGCCCGGTGGCCGCCGAAGGCGAGCGCAAGCCCTATGAAAAGCGCGAGGGGCCACGCAAGCCCTACGCACCGCGCGGCGACCGCCCGGTGGCCGCTGAAGGCGAGCGCAAGCCCTACGAGAAGCGCGAAGGGCCGCGCAAACCCTACGCACCGCGGGGCGACCGGCCGGCTGGGGCGGCAGCGGGCGGCGAAAAGCGCTTCGACCGTCCCAAGCGCGATTTCGGTGACCGCGCCCCCCGTGACGCCGGCGATCGCCCAAAGCGTGACTTCGCCGACCGCCCCAAGCGTGACTTCGGCGATCGCCCGAAGCGGGATTTCAACGATCGGCCGCAAGGCGCGTCAGGCGGCAGCTTCAAGCCACGCCCGCGTCCCGCCGAGGCTGCGGAAGAGGCAGGCGAGCGCATCGCCAAGCGGCTGGCCCGCGCCGGCCTCGCCTCGCGCCGCGATGCCGAGGAGCTGATCGCCGCCGGCCGCGTCAAGGTCAATGGCCGCGCCCTGACTTCACCGGCCTTCAACGTGATGCCTGATGACATCATCCATCTCGACGGTATGGAAATCCCGCCGATCGAGCGCACAAGGCTGTTCCTGTTCCACAAGCCGGCCGGCGTCGTCACCACCAACCGCGATCCCGAGGGCCGCAAGACCGTCTTCGACGTGCTGCCGGCTGAATTGCCGCGGCTGATGACCATCGGCCGGCTCGACATCAACACCGAAGGCCTGCTGCTGCTCACCAATGATGGCGGCCTGTCGCGCGTGCTCGAACTGCCGGCCACCGGCTGGCTGCGCCGCTACCGCGTGCGCGTCCACGGCAAGGTCGAGGAAAGCGCGCTTGCCGGCCTGCGTGAAGGCATTGCCGTCGACGGCGTGTTTTACGGCGCCATCGAAGCGACGCTCGATCGCGAGCAAGGCACCAATGCCTGGCTGACGATCGGCCTGCGCGAGGGCAAGAACCGCGAAGTCAGGAACATCCTGGGTTCGCTCGGCCTCGACGTGACGCGGCTGATCCGTATCTCCTACGGGCCGTTCCAACTCGATGACCTCGCCGAGGGCCATGTGCTGGAAATCAAGGGCAGGGTGTTGCGCGACCAGCTTGGCGAGCGCCTGGTCGAGGAATCCGGCGCCAATTTCGACGCCGATGTCACCAAGCCGTTTTCCAACAAGCCGGTGCGGCGCACCGAAGTTCGCGAGCCGGAGCCGGAACGGCCGAAATTCACCCGCGATGGCGAGCGCCGCCCGATCGGCGAGGGCGGGTTGATCAAGAATCGCAAGCGCCGCGAAGGCAGCCGCGATGAGGCTCTGGGCAAACTGTCGACAAGCCCCGACAGAAACGCTGAGAAGAGTTTTGGCGAACGCGCCCCGCGTCCCGAACGCAGCTTTGGCGACAAGCCGCGCGGCAATTTCGGCGACAAACCGCGCGGTGGCTTCGGCGACAAGCCGCGTGGTGCTTTTGGTGGCAAGCCGGGCGGTGGCAAAAAGTCCGAGCGCGAGCAGCGGCCGATCGAGCCGCCCGGCCAGCGCAAGGCCAATGTCTGGATGGCGCCAGGCGCGCGACCGATCGGCAAGGGCAGGGCCGAAGCTGACGCCGCCAAGGCGGCTGACGCCAAGGCGCGCAAGGCCTCGTTCAAACCGACCTATGGCAAACCGGCCGGTGCAAAGCCGTTCGGCAAGCCGGGCGGCGAACGTCCGGGCGGGGCTGGCGGCGGTGAGCGTCCGCGCAACGGTCCCCGAGGCCCCAAAGCGAGATGAGAATCGTCGGCGGTGAGTTTCGCGGGCGTCCGTTGGCGACGCCGCGCTCGAGCGCCATCCGTCCGACGACCGATCGTACCCGCGAGGCGGTCTTCAACGTGCTGGCGCATCGCTTTGCCGAGCAATTGGACGGCGCACGCGTGCTCGACCTGTTCGCCGGCACCGGCGCGCTGGGGCTCGAAGCGCTGTCGCGCGGTGCCTCCTACGGTGTCTTCATCGAGGAATCGGCGGAAGGCCGTGGCCTGATCCGCGACAATGTCGAGGCCTTCGGCCTGACCGGCCGCACCAAGATCTTCCGCCGCGATGCCACCGGCCTCGGCGAGGCCGGCACGCTGGCGCCGTTCGGCCTTGTCTTCGCCGACCCGCCCTATGGCAAGGGCCTTGGCGAGCGCGCCTTGCAGTCGGCCAAAGCCGGCGGCTGGCTTCGCCCCGGCGCGCTGTGCGTGGTCGAAGAGGCCGCGGTGGCGTCCTTCGAGCCAGGCCCCGGCTTTTCGGTGCTGGACGAACGCAACTATGGCGAGACCGTCATCCGCTTCATCGAGGCGGCCTGATACGCCTCGTATCCTTGGCCGGGCATCCATGGGCCGGCCTCTTTGCCGCCGCCTTTGCCGGCAACATGATCAACAAATCACTTTGCTTGTCGCCAGCACCTTGCCTATCGTCTGTCGACAGAACCGGAGCCGTTGATGACATCCAGGATTGAATGGCTGCGGGGAACGCTGTTGGCGACCTCCTTGGCTTTTGTCATGACCAGCCCGGTGCTGGCCGAGAGCCCCGTCTTGCCCAACACGGTTCCGGCCGAGTTCAAGGTCACGGATTTCCTGCTCGACAACGGCATGGAGGTGGTCGTCATTCCCGACCACCGTGCGCCGATCGTCACCCACATGGTCTGGTACAAGATCGGCAGCGCCGACGAGCCGCCCGGCAAATCCGGCATCGCGCATTTCTTCGAACATCTGATGTTCAAGGCAACGACCAACCATGCGGCCGGCGAGTTCGACCGCGCCGTCTCCGATATCGGCGGATCCAACAACGCCTTCACCTCCTATGACTACACCGCTTTCCACGAGACGGTGGCGCCGTCGGCGCTCGAGCTGATGATGAGCTTCGAGGCTGACCGCATGCGCAACCTCATCCTCACCGACGATGTCATCAAGACCGAGCGCGACGTCATCCTCGAGGAGCGCCGCTCGCGTATCGACAACAGCCCCGAGGCTGTGCTGGACGAGGAGGTCGATGCGACGCTGTGGCAGAACCAGCCCTATCGCATTCCGGTCATCGGCTGGATGCAGGAGATGCAGCAGCTGAACCGCGTCGACGCCACCGCCTTCTACGACAAATACTACCGGCCCAATAACGCCGTGCTGATCGTCGCCGGCGATGTCGAACCGGACACGGTGCGGGCGCTGGCCGAAAAGACCTATGGCAAGGTGGCGCGCGGCCCCGATCTGCCGCCCCGCATCCGCCCGGTCGAGCCGGAGCAGAACACCAAGCGCACGGTCACGCTCTCCGATGCCCGCGTCAGCGTGCCGAGCTTTTCCACGCAATGGGTGGTGCCGTCCTATCATTCGGGAAAGCCGGGCGAGGCGGAAGCGCTCGACCTCTTGGCGGAGATCCTCGGCGGCGGCAATCGCAGCCGGCTCTACCAGGCGCTCGTCGTCCAGCAAGGTATCGCATCCAGCGCCGGCGCCTTTTTCCAGGGCACCATGCTCGACGACACCAACTTCACCGTCTACGGCGCGCCGCGCGGCGATGCCAGGATTTCCGACGTCGAAGCGGCGGTCGATGCGGAGGTGGTGCGCATCGTCAAGGATGGCGTGACGCCATCGGAACTGGAAAAGGCCAAGGACCGCTATGTCAGGTCGATGATCTTTGCCCGCGACAAGCAGGATTCCATGGCCAACATCTACGGTTCGACGCTGGCCACCGGCGGCAATGTGCAGGACGTCCAGCAATGGACGGACCGCATCCGCAAGGTCACCGCAGACGAGGTCAAGGCGGTCGCCGCGCGCTATCTGGTGCTCGCCCGGTCGACGACCGGCTATCTCTTGCCGCAGCAACAGGCGGGGAATTGATGATGAATTCGATCCCCGTGAGCGAGGCAGCCCCCTCATCCGGCCGCTTCGCGGCCACCTTCTCCCCGCTGGGGAGAAGAGGCTGGCGCCAGCGCTGGCAAGCTCCTCTCCCCGTCGGGGAGAGGTCAGCCGAGCAAAGCGGAGGCTGGGTGAGGG
>NZ_RZQP01000126.1:0-17978 GCF_003998165.1 Mesorhizobium sp. M7A.F.Ca.US.007.01.2.1
ATGTTGAGCACGCCGCCGCGCTTGATGCCGGGCGACTTGTCCTCGTTGATGAAGTGGACAGGCACGTCGACATTGACTTCGGTGTCCTTGCCGATGCGCAGGAAGTCGACATGGACAGGGAAATCCTTGACCGGGTCGAGCTGGAAGTCCTTCGGCAGGACCTGGATCTTCTTGCCGTCGACATCGATCGTGGCGATCGTGGTCAGGAACCCGCCGCCATGGATCTTGTAGTAGATGTCCTTGTAGGTGAGCGCGATAGCCAGGGGAGGCTGCTTGTCACCATAAATTACTGCAGGCACTTTACCGTTGCGGCGAACTGCACGGGCGGACCCCTTACCGACCTGTTCGCGTGCTTCGGCCTTGAGCTCGTAAGTGTCGTGGCTCATGGCATTTCCTTTCGGTTTGTTCTGGAGCGCTCACGGTGGGCAGAGTGCCTGGACCGTAAACGTCGAAAGCCGACATACCCATGCATGATCTGGTCCGAAAACCGGAATCCACTTTTCGGGATCATGCGGGAAGGCGGCCTTCCGCCGCGTTGCCTCCAAGGGTGTCTACGCGGGTGGCGGCTCTATAGCGGAAGGCGGCCGGAGGTGCAAGCCAAAGGCACGACCGGCCTGGTGCAGCCCAGACGGCCGCTATCCGCGCTTTTCGATGACGGCATAGAGCACGTTGCGGTTCTCGCCGAAGAATACCTGCGCCTCGACGGTGTTGCGGTCGACGCTGGCATTGACGATGTTCCACATATCGACCTCCGATCGCAGCAGCAACACCCAGTCCATGAACGTCTCCCGATACCCCGCGTCGGGGGTGCCCTCGGCGTAGTTGGCGAACAGGAATGTTCCGTTCGGCTTCAACATCTGCAGGCAGGTCTTCGTGAGTTTCACCGCGACGTTGTGGGCGAGGTAGTCGTAAAGGCCGGAGGCGTAGATGAAGTCGAATTTGCCGAGCTTGTGGCCCCGCGTGAGCACGGTTCGCACCGAGCCGTCGATGGCTTCGACGGCGGTGCCCTGGAAGTCGCGCGAGATCAGCCCAACGCTCTGGGGATCCTGGTCGAGCGCAACCCAGCGCTTGAGACGGCCCTCCGTCAGGGCGACCGAACGATTGGCTTCCCGCAAATGGCCGGCCGCGATCGCCAGAACCTCGGTTTCCGGTCCGTTCTTGGCCGCGATCTCGTCGACATATCGGGTCAGGAGGTCGCGTCGTTCCCGGGCCGCGACGCATGACGGTACGTTCTGGGTATGGCTATAGAGTGCTTTGCCGACCTCCGAGGCGTTCGCCACGCTCTCTGCCACGTGCGGATCACAATAGATGTAGTCGAGCAACTGCGCGTCGCCGGAATAGCCCCTGGGTTTGGTGAAGGACCAGTGCGTCAGTGGATCCTCGAGAAAATACTTCAGGATCGGATGGTTCTGCGCGACCGGTATCAACGCATGCCAGACGTCGGGATGAACCTTGGAATGCAGGCCATTGAGGAAGGACAGCAAGCGGCCGACGATCTCGGCCGGGTTCTTGTCCTGTTCGACCTGCTGCTGTGTCGCGTGGAGAATGAGGGCAAGCTCCGCGCGCGCGGTTTCGAACGCTTCGCCATGATGCTCGATCTTTCCCCGAGGCAGCGTGCCGGCGAGCATCTCGGCAGTAATCAAGCTTTTGCCATCAAGAACGGTCTGCACGCCATCACTCCATAGTTAACAGTCGGTTAACTTATTGCGTAGAATGCTCCCTTTGCCAATGTCGGGCCGACGGCATTTTAGGTTTATGATTAATTTCCCGCCAACCATGTTCGTTGGTTAATCAGCTTCCGAGCCGGATTCCGGGTTCGAGTTAACGGAAACTTGTCTTGCGCGATTGCATTTGTTTGCCCGGCGTTCGCAATCGCCGTCGCGTCCCAAGGAGCCGGCCCGCGTGGGGGCAGAAGCTGGAAATGAGTTCGGAAAACAAAATCCCTTTCAAAAGGGGTCGATTGTGATGAACGAACACGTGTCATCCGCATTGGCCGATACGGTTGATGCTGAGCCGTACGAGCCGCGCTACGAACTGGGGGCCGACGAACTTCGCGCCCTCTACCGCACCGAAGCCCGGGCGACGCGAAGAGGGGAAGCCAGGCCAGGGCTTTGGATCGCAGTTGCGATCTATCTCTTGTTTTCGGCAACGGATCTGCTGCTGATCCCGGATGTGGCCGCCTATACGATCACGGCGCGTTTCGCGGTCGGCTTGAGCGCGCTTTTGATCCTGGAAGCGCAGCTTCGCCACGGCGTCGGGACGGAATGGCTCGACGTGACCTGCGCCGGGGCCATCATCTTTGGCTATGTTGGTTGGCTGTGTCCGGCGATTATGGGCGCGGACAAGGAAAGCGTCTCTTACTATATGGTCTTTGGGACCATATTCATGATGAGCGCCAATCTTTTCTTTACATTCAATTTCAAGCTTTCTATCGTAACCTCGACAATAATCTTATGTATACTTTATATCGTAAATTACTTTGTTCCATCAACCCTCATATACAAAATGGTATTTGGGGCTTTCTATGTTTCTTGTTTCACGTTCACCTCATATGTGAACTGGAAACTGAACGAGGAACGCTACAACGTCTTCCTGAACGCCCTGGAAGCCAAGATCCAACACAATGAGGCGACCGAACGCGGCAAGGCCCTGCTGAGGTTGTCGCGGACCGATCCGCTCACGGGTCTGGAGAACCGGCGCGCGATCGACGAGAAGCTGCGAGACTACTGGAACGATTGGCAAAAGGTCGGCACCAGCTTTGGGGCGATCCTCATCGACGTGGACTTCTTCAAGAAGTTCAATGACTGCTACGGCCATCAGGAAGGCGACCGCTGCCTGATCCATGTCGCCAATGCCCTTAGCGATATGATCAAACAGTATAATGGCTCCATCGGCCGCTATGGCGGCGAAGAGTTCATCGTCCTGGCTCGCATGGAGAAAAAGGAGCAGATCCTGGACATTGCGGAAGCCATTTGCAGCACGGTGGAGAACCTGGCTCTGACGCACGAACTGCGGCGCGACGGCGTCTCGATCGTAACGGTAAGCGTTGGCGCCGCATTCACCCGGACGCAGACCGGGGCCAAGCTGGAGAAAATCATTCACGAGGCCGATCGCGCTCTCTATCTGGCAAAAGCCGGCGGCCGAAATTGTGCCCGGCTGTTCGATCCAACCGACCCGCAAAGCAGTGACGAGAGCGAGAACATTGCGGCTTTGCTGAAGATCGCGATCGGCCAGAATCTCGTTTCACTCGTTTACCAGCCTATCCAGGATGTCAAATCGGACCGGGTTGAAGCGGTGGAGGCTCTGATGCGCCTCAAGATGCTCGACGGCACATCGGTTCCGCCGAGCCTGTTCATTCCCGTCGCCGAACGGACCGGTGCGATCCTGGAACTCGGGCGCTGGGCGATAAGGACAGTGTGCGCCGAACTGCTGGCGGACGACCACGTCCGTGTCGTCAGTGTCAACGTCTCCCCGATCCAGCTCAAGACACCGGGCTTCGCGACGTCGGTCGCGACCATTCTGGGCGAGACGGGTGTCGCAGGCAGCAGGCTGGCCTTCGAGATCACCGAAGGGCTGGAGATGGAGATGCACTCCGACATCCTGCGCTGCATCAGCGACCTGAAGCTGCTCGGGATCAAGATCTGGCTTGATGATTTCGGGACCGGCTTTGCGGGCCTTTCGTGGCTTCGCCTGATCGATTTCGATACGGTGAAGATCGATCGCTCGTTTCTGCATGACTGCAGCTCCCCGAGCGGCAAGGCGATGCTGCAGGACATTATCACCCTGGTTCGAAATCGCGGCCACAAAATCCTGGTCGAAGGGGTGGAGACAGACGAGCAGATGGCCCTTATGCGCGAATTCGGCATAGACAAGATCCAGGGCTTCCATGTCGGCCGTCCCGCTCCCGCCGTCAGTTTCCAGGCAAAGCGAGCCATGCGCAAACGGCCATTTGCCGTGCTTAAGTCCGCATGATGGTGGCCTCTTCCGACGTTTGGCTAGCCGTCGTCAAGCCGTGCTAGCGGTCGCCGGTCAACGCGGCGCGTAACGCCTGGATCTGCCGGTTCAGCGCATCGAGCTCAGTCAGCGTCATGCCCGAGCGTTCGACCAAGGCTTCGTTCAGGCAGTTGCATTGGACAAGCAGTGCGCGCCCGGCTGATGTCAGATCGACCTGCACCTGGCGTTCGTCGGTCTGGCTGCGCTGGCGGGTCACCAGCCCGGCCTGCTCCATTCGCTTCACCAGCGGCGTGACGGTGCTCGATTCCAAAGCGAGCCGATGGGCGATGGTGCCGACCGACATGCCGTCGGCCTCTCCAAGCGCGTTCAACACCAGGTACTGCGGATAGGTGATGCCCATCTCGTCCAGCATCGGCTTGTAGGTGCGGTTGATCGCCATGCTGGTGGCATAGAGCGTGAAACAGAGCTGATTGTCCAACGGGAGAGGCACGGCGCATTCCTTTTGCCAATGTGGGCATCATTTCGATACCACGAAAAATGATATCGCGATACATATTTGTGTGGACAAGGGTTTTAGGCCGCGTTAGCTATGTCGTTATCGCGATATTGTTTATCGCGAAAATAACCAGAAGGAGATTGAGATGACCTCGCAAACCAAACCCAGCTCCGGCAGCGGCATGATCACCACCAGGGACGGAACGCAGATTTACTACAAGGACTGGGGGACCGGGCAGCCTGTCGTCTTTCATCACGGCTGGCCGTTGAGCAGCGACGATTGGGACGCCCAGATGCTGTTCTTCGTGTCACAGGGCTACCGTGTCATTGCCCATGATCGCCGAGGCCATGGCCGCTCGACCCAGACGGATATCGGCAACGAGATGGACACCTATGCCGCCGACGTAGCGGAACTCGCAGCCCATCTGGACCTCAAGAACGCCATCCATGTCGGCCATTCGACCGGCGGCGGCGAAGTGGCGCGTTATGTCGCCAAGTATGGCGCCGGCGGCCGTGTCGCCAAGGCGGTGCTGATCGGCGCGGTGCCGCCAATCATGCTCAAGACTGCCGCCAATCCCGGCGGCCTGCCGATCGAAGTGTTCGACGGCTTCCGCTCCGCGCAGGCAGCCAATCGCGCCCAGTTCTTCCGCGACGTTCCATCAGGTCCGTTCTACGGCTTCAACCGCCCGGGCGCAGAGGTATCGCAGGGCGTCATCGATAATTGGTGGCGCCAGGGCATGATGGGCGGCACCAAGGCGCATTATGATTGCATCAAGGCCTTTTCGGAAACCGACTTCACCGAGGATCTGAAGGCGATCGACGTGCCTGTGCTGGTCATGCACGGCGACGACGACCAGATCGTTCCCATCGCGGACTCGGCGCTGCTGACGATCAAGCTGCTCAAGAAGGGCGAGCTCAAGGTCTACAAGGGCTTCCCGCACGGCATGGCCACGACCCATGCAGACATCGTCAACGCCGACCTGCTGGCCTTCTTCAAAGCATAGGCCGTTGGAACGAAAAAAGCACCCGCCGTCTGGCGGGTGCTTTTCCTTGCGTGGGTTTCAGGCCTGATCTAGGCGGCCGCCTGCGCCTTGCGCGCTTCCTTCATGTTGGGCAGGAACACGGTCAGCAATCCAAGGAACGGCAAATAGGAGCAGATCTGGAAGACGAAATCGATGCCCTTCATGTCGGCGAGGACGCCGAGCACGGCCGCCGCGATGCCGCCCATGCCGAAGGCGAAGCCGAAGAAGATGCCGGCGATCATGCCGACGCGACCCGGCACGAGCTCCTGCGCAAAGACGACAATGTTGGAGAACGCCGAGGAGAGGATCAGGCCGATCAGCACCGTCAGCACCATCGTCCATTCCAGATTGGCGTAGGGCAGGGCGAGCGTGAAGGGCAGCACGCCGACGATGGAGAACCAGATCATCGCCTTTTGCCCATAGCGGTCGCCGAAGGGGCCGCCGAGCAGGATGCCCAGCGCCGAGGCACCGAGAAACAGGAACAGCATGACCTGGCTCATCTGCACAGAAACGCCGAACTTATGCATGGAATAGAAGGTGTAGTAGCTGGCGAGGCTGGCGATGTAGGCATTCTTGCTCAGCACCAGCAGTGTCAGCACGATCAATGCATTCATCACCTTGCGGCGCGGGAAGGGCGAAACGAAGCTCGCCGCCTTGCGGGTGCCCTGCGCGGCACGCAGCCGGCTGTACCAGCCGCCGACCTGCCACAAAACGATGATGCCGATCAGCGAGCCGACGGCGAACCAGGAAATGCTGGTCTGGCCGAACGGCACGACGATGAAGGCCGCCAGCAGCGGCCCCATGGACTGGCCGAAATTGCCGCCCACCTGGAACAGCGACTGCGCCAGCCCGAAGCGGCCGCCGGAAGCGAAGCGGGCGATGCGCGAGGATTCCGGGTGGAAGATCGCCGAGCCGATGCCGATCAGCGAGGCACCGATCAGCAGCAGCGAATAATGCCCGGCATAGGCGAGCACGATCAGGCCGATCAGCGACGACGCCATGCCGTAGGGCAGCGAATAGGGCATCGGCCGCTTGTCGGTGATCATGCCGATCAGCGGCTGCAGCAAGGATGCGGTCACCTGGAAAGTGAAGGTCAACAAGCCGATCTGCCAGAAATCGAGGCCATAATTCTCTTTCAGGAGCGGGTAAATGGCCGATAGCAGCGACTGCATGATGTCGTTGATGCAGTGGCAGAAGCTCACCGCCAGGATGACGGTGAAGGCCGTCGCCTGGGCTGAGGCGTGACTGGCGCTCGCCGGTGGGGCGACGCTGGCTGCTGTCGTATCGGTCAAGGTAGGCTCCGTGGTCTTTTTGGCGGGCACGCCCGCAGGCAACTGGCGGACGCTCCTTGCGGCCACCCTGGGGACGGTGCCTTATAAGCCGCTTGCGAGACGACTTCTTTCGTGGTTTGGTCCAATAGTTTCGCAAGTGGGCCATATCGGATGCCGCACGGCAAAGAAGTCTTTCACGCTGGCAATGCCAATCTCGGCCAGTTGCACGAGAGCCGCTGGCAGTGGCTTGAGCAAGTGGCCGGGCCGGCGGTGGCATTGCCGACCGAATATCCTGACGGCTACCGCGTGCCACAGCACCGCCACAGCCGCAGCCAGCTCTTGCATGCGCTTGTCGGTGTGGTGCTGGTGACGACACGCTACGGGCGCTGGATGGTGCCGCCCGACCACGCGATGTGGATTCCAGCCGGCACCGAGCATTCCGTCGAGATGCTGGGCGACGTCTCGATGCGTTCGGTTTATGTCATGCCACAGGCGATCCCCGGGCTGCCCGAAGGCTTGCGCGTCGTCGGCGTCACCGACCTGATGCACAGCCTGATCGTGGAATCGGAGAAGCTCCCGCAAGGCGGCGTTCTGGAAGGACGCGGTGGGCTGATCATGAACCTTCTGCTGCACGAAATCCCGACCTTGCCGGAACGGCCTCTTGGGCTGCCATTTCCGTCGGATCCAAGATTGTCGGCGCTGTGCCGACGCTTCGTCGCAGCACCGTCGCCGCATGCGACCATCGACGAGTGGGCCGATGCAGCCGGCATGAGCCGCCGTTCCTTCACGCGCGCCTTCCAGCGCCAGACCGGCCTGCCGCTGTCGACATGGCGCCAGCAGGCCTGCCTGTTCGCGGCGCTGCCCAGGCTGGCGGACGGCGAGCCGATCACCAGGGTGGCGCTTGATCTCGGCTATGACAGCGTGCCGGCCTTCATCACCATGTTCAAGCGCATGCTGGGGACCTCGCCGCGCGGCTATATGCGCGGCGCACGCGAGAACGTCGAGGTCGCTCGTCGCCTGATCGGCCCGGTTCGGTTGGAAAGCTCCGCGCCTTAAGGGCAGGCGGGTTTAGTCGAACAGGCTGGACACCGATTCCTCAGTCGCCGTGCGCGAGATGGCTTCGCCCATCAGGTCGGCGATCGAGATGACGCGGATGTTGGGCGCGTCGAGCACGCCCTGGGTCGGCTGGATGGAATCGGTGATCACCAGTTCCTGCAGCTTCGAGCCGCTGATGCGGGCAACGGCACCGCCCGACAGCACGCCGTGGGTGATGTAGGCGGTGACGCTGGTGGCGCCGTTGGCCAGCAGTGCATCGGCGGCATTGCACAGCGTGCCGCCGGAATCGACGATGTCGTCGATCAGCAGGCAATCCTTGCCGGCGACCGCGCCGATGATGTTCATGACTTCCGATTCGCCCGGCCGTTCGCGGCGCTTGTCGACGATGGCCAGTTGCGCATCGAAGCGCTTGGCCAGCGCACGAGCGCGGACCACGCCGCCAATGTCGGGCGAAACCACCACGACGTTGCCGAGTTGCTTGTATTTGGCCTTCACGTCGCGGGCCATGACCGGCACGGAAAACAGATTGTCGGTCGGGATGTCGAAGAAGCCCTGGATCTGGCCGGCATGCAGGTCGAGCGTCAGAACGCGGTCGACGCCGGCGCGGGTGATCATGTTGGCAACCAGCTTGGCCGAGATCGGCGTGCGGCCGGAGGCGCGGCGGTCCTGCCTGGCGTAGCCGAAATAAGGGATGACCGCCGTGATGCGCTTGGCCGAGGAGCGCATGAAGGCATCGATCATGATGAGCAGTTCCATCAAATGATCGTTGGTCGGAAACGAGGTCGACTGCAGGATGAAGACATCTTCGCCGCGCACGTTTTCCTGGATTTCGACGAAGATTTCCTGGTCGGCGAAGCGCCTGACCGTGGCTTTGCCCAGCGGGACATTGAGGTACCGGGCGACTGCTTCGGCCAGCACCCTGTTGGAATTGCCCGCGAAGAGTTTCATGCACGGTTCCTGGTGGAGGATGATGAGGCCTGACGGACTCGCTTGCGCCCTTTAACCGGGCTTTTAGCGGCCCGCGCTGGTATTGCAAGCGCCGAGATCGGGAATCCGCCGGCTAAACTCAAGAAAGCTCCGCGCCATCGCCGGACTGCAACAGGGAGCACGGGACTTGTGCTGGTCCTTCTTCTCATTGGGCATCGGATTTTCCCAAAACCGTCTCCACTTTGGGGTCCGATGCCTCTAGCCCGCCTTGCCGCCGAGCCAGGCGGCGAACTGGTCGATGGTCTGGTCGGCGATCGCCTGCATGGTGGCCGGCGAGATCCCCTTCCAGCTGTCGCCGCCCGCGCTGCCGCCGGAATTGACCGACGGAGCCTTCTGCTGGCCATTGATGCGGTGCAGCCGGTTGCCAGCGGGGTCATAGACGTCCCAGACATAGATGACGGTGGTGTCGGCGCCTTCCGACATCGTCGAGAAATAGCCTTTCAGCACATGTGTCACGGTCTGGTCGGCGCTGCCGGCGAGAGTGATGCCGCGCTGCCTGGCACGGGTCTGCAACTCCGCCGTCAGAGGTGTCGCAGCTTCCACCGAAGCGCCTACGATCGGCGCGATCTGCAAGCGGGTCTTCGACAGGATGGCAGCGCTTTGGGCTGATGTGACCGGTGCGGCGGCGGTTGCGGGAGCGCCAGACGTGCTGGTGGCGGGCCCGGCCGGAACCGTCGCCGCCGTGTTGCCTGACGTTGCGGGCAGCGTCTGGGTCGACGTCGCCGGCGGGGGGATCGCCGACGGTTCGAGCACGTCCTTTGCGTTGGTGCAGGCGGCAAGAGCCAATGCCACAAGCAATGACACGGTCGTCACATGCGATCGTCTCATTTGCCTTCTAACTCCTTGGCGAAGAACGCCTCCCACTGTGGATTCACTTTACGATCAAGTCGAGATCATGGCGGGACAGCGGCCTGGGCTGGGATTCGGTGGTCAGGTAGGTGCGGCCAAGCGTCATCGCCGTCTCGGTGTCGGAGTCCATGATGATCATATGGGCGAACAGCGTCATGTTGGGCGCGATCGGTTCGGGATTGCCCTGGTAGAACATCGGCATGTCCATCCAGGACGGGGTGAAGCGGGCGCCGACCGAATAGCCGCAGGCGTTCAGCCGGTGCTTGGTCAGGCCGTGTGCCTCCATGGTGCGGGCATGCGCATCGAAGACGTCGCCGAAGCTGTTGCCCGGCATCATCGCCTTCTCGACAGCCAGGAGTGCTGCGCGGGCGGCGTCGAACAGTTCCTGATGGCGCTTCGACACCTTGCCGGTCAGCACCGTGCGCATCATCGGCGCATGGTAGTGGTTGAAGACGCCGGCCCATTCGAGCGTCAGCTGGTCGTTCTTGGTGAGCTTGCGGCGGCCGGCCTTGTAGCGGCACAGCAGCGCATCGACGCCGGAGCCGATGATGAACTCGTTGGCCGGATAGTCGCCGCCGCCGGCGAAGATCGCGCCCTGCATGGCGGCCAGGATCAGAGCTTCGTCGCCGCCTTGCTTGATCAGCGGCATTGCCGCGTCGAGCGCATCGTCGGAGAGATTGGCGGCCTTCTCGGCCTTGGCGATCTCGGCCGGGCTCTTGAACAGGCGCAGCCGGCCGACAATGCCGGACGCATCGGCGATCTGGCCGAAGGTCTGCAACTGCTCGTCCAGGCGGCGGCCGTTGAAGGCGGTCAGGCCGTGGGTGTCATATTCGACACCGATGCGGGCGCCGAGCAGGTCGAGTTCGTTGAGCAGATTGCGCAGGTCGACCGCGGGATTGGCGCCGTTGCGGTCGGTCCACAAGACGATGTTGTCGATAATCGAGGTCTGACGTGCCTGGCGCAGGTCGGCCGAGCGGGTCAGAAGCACCATCGAACCGTCGGCCTTGACCACCAGGCACTGGAAGAAGCAGAAGCCGAACGTGTCGTAGCCGGTCAGCCAATACATGCTTTCCTGCGCGAACAGCAGGATGGCGTCGAGCTTCTTTTCGGCCATCTCGATGATCAGCCGGTCGCGCCGCGCGTCAAATTCAGATCGTTCAAAATGCAGCGCCATTATTCCCTCTCCAAGACAATTGCCGAAACCTGCCGGCCGTAATCGGGCTCCTTGCGATGCGTGGTGCGCCGATAGGAGTAGAACAGGCCTTCCTCGGCGTAAGTGCAGCGGTCTAGGCCCTCAGCCGTCACGCCTGCCTTGGCCAGCCGGTCAACCGTGTAGCGATTGAGGTCGAACATCGCATGGCCGGCATTGGCGGACGGAGCGAAATAGAGGATGTTTTCGGCGTCGGCTTCGACAAAGCGGGCGACGAATTCCGGGCCGACCTCGTAGTTTCGCGGGCCGATGGAGGGGCCTAGCACGGCGACGATGTTTTGGCGCCGGGCGCCGAGGCTTTCCATCGCCAGGATGGTGTTTTCGAGCACGCCGGTGAACGCGCCTTTCCAGCCGGAATGCGCAGCGCCGATGATGCGCGCCTGCGCATCAGCGAACAGCACGGGACCGCAATCGGCGGTCGAGGCGCCGATGGCGATGCCCGGCCGGTCGGTGACGATAGCGTCCGCCTTGGGGCGCTCGCCGGCAAAGGGCTCCCTGGCGATGACGACATCGGGCGAATGGATTTGCCAGGCGGTCAACAGATGGCTTGCCGGCACGCCCATCCAGGCAGCGACACGGGCGCGGTTCTCGGCAACCAGCGTCTGGTCGTCATTCGATCCGGTGCCGATGTTGAGGCCCTGATAGATGCCGCCGGAAACACCGCCGACGCGGGTGAAATAGCCGTGGCGGATGCCTTGTGCCTGCGCCTCGTCCAGCAGCGGCGACCGAACGGGATCCGGTTTGGTCTGATTCAGCATGCGGGCGTTGTTGTCCGTGTGGGCGGTTTCGTCAAGAAGAAGGTGCTTGGTCGAGAACAGGCTGCAAAGCGCGGACGGGAGATTGGGAGGGGCGGCGGTAAAAAGTCAATCCGCCTCGGCAAAGGGCCGAACCGCCACGCCGCGAGGCAGCACCGCAAGCACCTTGAACAGCTCGCCCATGGCTTGCGGCCCTGCGAGGCGCTCGACGTCGCCGGCGATCCTTTCGCGCGCCGCCTGGCCGGCATCGGCGCCAAGGCGGCCGGCGCGCTCGAGGATGCCCATGCCGAGCAGGAAGTCGCCCTGTGTCGTCAGATGGGCTTCGAGGCCATGTGCACGCGCGATCGCGGCAAGGGCGGCGAAATCGACGTGGGAGGTGAGGTCGGCCTCACCGGGATTGGCCAGCACATCTTCGTGATCATGGCTGCGCAAGGCCTGCAGCGTGTCCCCGACACCCGGCTGGAAATGGCCGTAGTCGAGAAACAGGCCGGCGCCACCATGCCTGGATATGCGCTCGGCGATTGTTGCCATCAGCGCGGTGCGGGCAGGCGCCACTTCGGCGATCGCGCCTTGCGGCGCGTCAGCGGCATCGGCGGGCAGCAGCGTCGGGTCGACCGAGCCGGCGCCGGCGAAGAAGCAAAGGTCGTTGGTCTCGTCGAGGCCGACCATGCGCTCGCGCCAGCCGGCGCCGGCGCGGATGAACTGGCGGATGGGCACTGCGTCGAACAGTTCGTTGCCGACGATGAACAGCGATTGTTGCGGCAAGGTCTCGATGGTTTCGTGCCAGCCAACCGCGAAGGGTGTGACGCCAAGCGTCTTTTTTTGCACCTCGGTCAGGCGCGGGCTTGTCTCGATCATGGCGAAGGTGGCGCCGTTGGCCAGGTCAGGATCGAGCCGCGACAGCGTGCGCAGCATGTCCTTCATCAGCGTGCCGCGGCCGGGTCCGATCTCGGCGATGGTGGCCGACCGCGGCCGGCCGCCCGCCAGCCAGGCTTGATAAAGCCACACGGCGACCAGTTCGCCGAACATCTGGCTGATCTCCGGCGCGGTGATGAAGTCGCCGCCCGCACCAAAGGGCTCGCGCGTCGTGTAGTAGCCGTCCGCCGGGTCGAACAGGCACAGCGCCATGTACTCGTTGACGGGAAGCGGCCCAAGGGCCTCGATCAGGTCGACGATGCGGGTCTTCAGCCGTGTCATGCCGGCTGCGGCTGTGCCACCGGCTTGGCGGTCAGCATCGCCCAGATGCCGGCCAGCACCATCGGGGTAGAAAGGATCATGCCCATGGTCAGCCAGTTGGTGCCGAGGAGATAGCCGAGCTGCTGGTCAGGCTCGCGGAAGAACTCGACGAAGATGCGCGACAGGCCATAGCCGCAGATGAAGGCGCCGCCGACGAAGCGCGGCGTCTTCAGCCTGAGGCGCGAATGGGTGAGAATGCGCAGCACGAGGAACAGCACCACACCCTCGAGCAGCGCCTCGTAAAGCTGGCTCGGATGACGGGCAAACGGCCCGCCATTGGGAAACTCGAACGCCCAGGGCACGTCGGTTGGTCGGCCCCACAGTTCGGAATTGATGAAGTTGGCGACGCGCACCAGGCCAAGGCCGACCGGCACGCCGGCCGCCACGACATCGAACAGCGACCAGGTGCGGATGCCGCGCTTGATGGAAAACAGCGTCATGGCGAGGATGACGCCGAGCAGGCCGCCATGGAACGACATGCCGCCCTGCCACACGGCGAAGATATCGAGCGGGTGCGCGATGTAGCGCGCCAGATCATAGAAGAGCACATAGCCGGTGCGGCCTCCGAGCACGACGCCGATGGCCGCCCAGACGATGAAATCGTCGAGATCCTCCGGCTTCATCGGCAGGACGCCGTTCGGCCACAGCCTGGCATTGGCGGCGAGCCGCTTGGCATACCACCAGGCGAACAGGATGCCGACGATATAGCCGACGCCATACCAGTGCACCGCCAGCGGCCCGATCTGGATGAGGATCGGGTTGATGTTGGGGAAGGGCAGGGAGGCCAGCGGCAGCAGGAAATATTCGTTCAACGGGGAACTCTCGATTGCGAACGTGTTTGGGCGCGGACCATGCGGCAGGGTTTTGGCAGGGTCAAGGCAAGGTGGGCGCACTCGACTTGATGCCGCAGCAAGGTGCAACAAGCTTGCATTCGACGCGCGGCGCCACTACGTCAATTTTGTGCAAGCGCGAGGATTTGCCATGTCGACCGGACCGAACCGCATTCTCGATGAATTCGCCAAGCTGATGACCGACGCCGCCGGCGCCGCCCAGGGCGTGCGCCGTGAGGTGGAGACCGCCTTCAAGGGGCAGGCCGAGCGCATTCTCAACACGATGGACGTGGTGCAGCGCGAAGAGTTCGAAGCCGCGCGCGAGATGGCCGCCAAAGCGCGGGAAGAAAACACCCGCCTTGCCGCCCGCATCGAGGCGCTCGAGGCGAAGCTTGCAGAACTGGCCGGCGACGCCACATCAGCGACGGCCGCCAAGCCGCGCACAAAAAAATAATCGTTAAACTTTTCCACATAGCCCGATCCTGAAAAGCGCTTTGCCGTGAATCGCTTAACGGCATTGCATGAATCTTTGTGACAGCGGCTTTCCACATGCGAATGACGCAGTGCGAAAAATTGGGCTGTTCACGCGACTCCCGATCAATAGACTGAATTTGTTGCATGATTCGGAGCAGGATCATGCGACCGGGCGGTGGGGTCCGGTCTGGGGTCTTTGCGTCGAGAAGTCGTCTTTGCGCGAGGAAAGTCCTGGCCGTCCGAGTTCTAGACAAGATTGTTCGTTGTGTGTGCCCTCCCGCGGAGCGTGTGGCGGCGCTCGTACAGAACGACAGGAAGCATTCCATGGAACTTCTCGAACTCGAATTCTCCCGCGAAATCCATCCGGTGGATGTTATCGAGCAGGTGGCCCACAACAACGACTGGTCTTTCGAGCGGGCCGGCGACGACGAGATTTCGATCTCGGTTGCCGGAAGCTGGACCGACTATCACGTCTCCTTTTCGTGGATGGAAGATTTCGAGGCGCTGCACCTGGCCTGCGCCTTCGATATCAAGGTGCCGGAGACCCGCACGCTGGAAGTGATGCGGCTCTTGTCGCTGATCAACGAGCAGATGCTGTTTGGCCATTTCGACCTCTGGGAGCAGGAGGGCGCGATCATGTTCCGCCAGTCGCTGCTGCTGGCCGGCGGGGTCGAGCCGTCGAGCCAGCAGGTCGAAGTGTTGCTGTCGTCGGCGCTGGAAGCCTGCGAATGCTATTTCCAGGCGTTCCAGTTCGTCGTCTGGTCGGGAACCTCGGCCAAGGACGCCCTGGCCGGTGTGCTGTTCGAGACCTACGGCAACGCCTGAGTCCCCGTTAAGGCAGACAAGAGCAAGATGAGTTCGAACACCGAGCGCAAGCCCGAGATCAGTTTTGCCGATTTCGATCGTGTCGACATCCGCGCCGGCACGATCGTCGAGGCCGAGCCGTTTCCCGAGGCGCGCAAGCCCGCGTTCAAGCTGAAGATCGATTTCGGCGCCGGCATCGGTATCAAGAAATCGTCGGCGCAGATCACCAAATACTATACACCGGAGACGCTGATCGGCCGGCAGGTGTTCGCGGTGGTCAATTTCCCGCCGCGCCAGATCGGTCCATTCATGTCGGAAGTGCTCACTCTCGGCTTTCCCGACGAAGAGGGCGCCGTGGTGCTCGGCGCGATCGAGCGTAAGGTGCCGGATGGCGGGCGGTTGTTTTAGGGTCTCAACTGGGGATTATAATCCCAGGCGAACCGGGACGAATTGATAATCCTTTCGGCAGATGCTTCAGCATGAATTTCATGCCATGTCGTGACAGGAATGTCGCGCGTGGACATCATCCGCTTTTCCTGTCCGCGTCGACCAATTTCCTTATTCTGTAAAATTTGAACTGTTTGCCTTCGGCGATTAATTCAAGGTTGCCGTGTCGTGGCGGGCTGCGCTCCGGCGCGATTACCAGCAGATAGTCAAAGTCACGGGTCCAATGCGCTGCATACGCTGCCTCGACCGGTGGTAAAGCACCGGCGGCGTAGGCCTCCAGCTCAGACATCGGGATAGGCCCGCCTTGCGGTACGGTCAGGTTTGCCACTTCCGGCCGGGGCCTCACCGGCTGTTTTCCCGGATAGGTGAACAGCGTTGGCATCAGTGCATTGCGTGTGACTACGGCCAACGCGGCAGCATTGTACATTGGATAAAGGAGCAGATTCGTTGGCGGGTCGTCTGGAAGGCCATTCTGGCCGGTAAGGATTCGCGAACCCATTGGAATGGCGTCGAACGCGGTCATAAGGGCACGATATTCGCTGCCGCACGACAATTGGGCCCAGATCGCGATGCCACTGTTTGCAAGCCCGGCGCCAAACGCCAGCGCGACGAGAAGTGTTCCACGCGAGTCTCGCGGACGCTTGATCGTGACGAAGGCTGGCAGGATCAGAATAAGCGCCAGAAGGACGCGCCCGTCGACAAAGGCCGTGTCCACAACGCGAAACGGCATGACAATGAACAGGCACAAGAGCCCAAAGCCTATCCAGCAGCCGACGCGAGAGACCGCCACCATCCTGTGCTTCACCGCAAGGTAACTGAGAATGACCAGCACCACGGTCACGGCTGAGGAAGTGTATCTGCTGAAGCCGTTGACTTGAACCAGCGCCAACAATTTCGCCGACAGGGCCCATTCGGTTCCTTCGCCACCCACTTTGCCGCCGTAGGCGAGCGCCAGGGCGCCAACTGCGATGACCGGAGCAGCCATTCCGGCAACCAGCAAGATCGTGCGTTTCCAATTCTCAATATGGTCTGGCCAGCGGGAGAGTTCGTACAGCCCCACCACAATGCCATACAGGCCGAGGGCAAATAGGTGAGAGATATACAGAACCAGGACGAAGACGGCGTGGATCGCAAGGCGCAGCGGCAAAGGTCTTTCCGCAAGCCAAATCCAAACCGCGATGGACCAAAGAACGATCCCCAGTCCAAATTCAAAATTCACGAATCCGAAAGCGAAAGGCATGGCGTAGAGGAAGAGCGAAGCGACGAAGCCGCTGAGGATCACACGCCCCTGTGCGGCCGCTCCGACGGCCATTGCCCCGCTGACGACCAGCATTTGCGAGACTAGATAGAAAAGCTTTGATGCCAGTTCGATCCCGATCAAGCGCCCAGCGAACGGGACGACGAGATCCATGGCTAGATTAGGGTAGGGTGCCCACGCGGCTTCATAATAGGGATGGGCTTCGGGCGTACCGGCGCGCATCAGGATCGACATTCTTGCGAGATGATTTGGATAGTCTGCCATAGCGGGTATGTCGACGAGCAGTACGGGCAAGAAAGCCACCACCAGCAGAACTATCAGCAAGATACCTTCGGGCCTGATGAAATGGCTCGTGTAACTGTTGATTTTGTTGCTGGCTGTTGCTTCGAGCATGCCACAATGTAGGTAGAAATGGTAAATTTTGAGTCGCCGACAATTATCAATCTGACTTGGTCATGGCTCCGAAGTCGCACAATACGTCACGCCGAACCATCCCTTTGAAACAAGGTGCCGTGGCAGACTAACGGTTGATTGTGCGTCGCCGCGCTTTGTCATCCGTGGCGGTGTGTCAGCTTCGCCCTTGGACAACGAAAAGCACGATCAGGCCGCCAGCTTTCGCGGTGTGCCCAGTGCTTCCTCGACCGTGTCGAGGAACATTTCCGCACAGGCCTTCCAGCTGTAGCGCATGGCGCGTTCGCGGGCCTCGGCACGGTCGACGTTGAGCGCGGCGAGTGAGGCCTCGCGCAAATCGTTGGAGACCGCGCCGCCAAAACCATCGCCGACAATGTCGATCGGCCCGGTCACCGGATAGGCGGCAACCGGCGTGCCGCTGGCCAGTGCCTCGATGATGACGTTGCCGAACGTGTCGGTGCGGCTCGGGAAGACGAAGACGTCGGCCGACGCATAGATCTCGGCCAGTTCGTCGTTGGGGCGATGGCCGAGGAAATGCGCTTGCGGATATTTCGCCTTCAGCCTGGCAAGCTCGGGGCCTTCGCCGACGATCACCTTGCTGCCGGGCAGGTCGAGGTCGAGGAAAGCACCCAGGTTCTTTTCGATGGCGACGCGGCCGACGCAGAGGAAGATCGGGCCGGGGAAGCCGAGGTCCTTCTTCCTGTCCGGGCGGAAATGGTCGGTGTCGACGCCGCGCGTCCATGGCCGCAGCTTGGTGAAGCCGCGCGCGGAAAGGTCGTCGGCGAGCGACTGGGTGGCGACCAGCGTGCCCTGGCCGGAATTATGGAAATCGCGCAGCCAGCGATAGGCCCAGCTTTCCGGCACCGGCAGGCGGGCGCTGAGATATTCGGGAAAGCGCGTGTGATAGCTGGTGGTGAAT
>NZ_RZQP01000127.1:0-17920 GCF_003998165.1 Mesorhizobium sp. M7A.F.Ca.US.007.01.2.1
GCGCCTGCCAGCGCATCACCGGCGCCGGTGACGTCGGCGACCTTTCTTGGTGGCGGCGGCAGGATAGAGAAGGCGCCGGCTTCATCGAAGCCCAGCATGGGCCCGCCGCCTGCCGTCACCACGCCGCTGACGAGGCCGCTGCATCGCAACCCGTCGACGACCTCGCGCTCCGTGGCATTCGCGGCGACGCCGGCCAGCGCCATGGCCTCGCGCCGGTTCATGAAGACCAGCGAAAGCTCCTTCAGCACCGGTAGCAACCGCACCACCTTGGCCGGCGAAATGGCAATCGCGAAAACCGGCTTGCCCGCAGCGAGCGCGACCAGCCGTTCCAGCGCCGAAGAGGGCAGATTGGCGTCGCACAGGATCGCGTCGGCGGCGGCGATCACCTCCCGCACCTTGGAGCGCCTGATCTGCTTGGGAAACGCCAGGTCGTAGAGCGCCATGTCGGCAAAGCCGACGATCAACTCGCCCTCGCTGTCGATCAGTGCCGTGTAGCTCGGCGTCGTGCGGTCGAGGAAGACCGCCGACAGGTCGGTAATGCCTGCCCCGGCAATGGCTCGCGAAACGGTGTCGGCAGCGGGATCGCCGCCGCGAACCGACATCAGCGACGCGGAGACGCCGCGCCGCACGGCACTGCGCAAGGCGTTGAAGACGCCGCCGCCGACATCCTCGCGCATTGTGCCCGGATTGGAGGCGGCGGGCACGTAGGCGCCGGACACCTGGCCGCGCCGGTCGATATGGGCGCCGCCTACGGCCAGTATTTTCGCGGATTTCAGCATGCCGGCGATATGACCTTTGTTATTCCAGCCGCACAAGCGCTAGGCTGTGCGACCGAGCTTCGCATGCAAGGCGGCGATTCGGCAGGTCGAAACAACCGAGCCGTCTGGCCCAACGTGCGGTGCATTCCTGATCGAATCCTTGGACAAAAAAAGAACAAATCCGGATATTGCTTGTTTTTCAGATATTTGATCCCTCTTGCCAAATGAGAACAAAAAAGGTACAAATAGGCAGGGATTACGGATTGTCCGGCCTTCATTGACGACCAAGGGGTGATGTATCATGGCTCAGAATTCTTTGCGGCTGGTAGAGGACAAGGCAGTGGACAAATCAAAGGCTCTGGATGCGGCGCTGTCGCAGATCGAGCGGGCTTTCGGCAAGGGCTCGATCATGCGGCTCGGCGCCAACGAGCAGGTCGTCGAGATCGAAACGGTGCCGACCGGCTCGCTTGGCCTCGACATCGCGCTTGGCGTCGGTGGCCTGCCGCGCGGCCGCATCATCGAGATCTACGGGCCGGAAAGCTCGGGCAAGACGACGCTGGCCCTGCACACCGTGGCCGAAGCCCAGAAGAAGGGCGGCATCTGCGCTTTCGTCGATGCCGAGCACGCGCTTGACCCGGTCTATGCCCGCAAGCTTGGCGTCGATCTCGAAAACCTGCTGATTTCGCAGCCCGACACCGGTGAGCAGGCGCTGGAAATCTGCGACACGCTGGTGCGCTCCGGCGCCATCGACGTGCTGGTGGTCGATTCGGTCGCGGCGCTGACGCCACGTGCCGAAATCGAAGGCGAGATGGGTGATTCGCTGCCCGGCCTGCAGGCCCGCCTGATGAGCCAGGCGCTGCGCAAGCTGACCGCCTCGATCTCGCGCTCCAACACCATGGTCATCTTCATCAACCAGATCCGCATGAAGATCGGCGTCATGTTCGGTTCGCCCGAGACGACGACCGGCGGCAACGCGCTGAAATTCTACGCATCGGTGCGCCTCGACATCCGCCGCATCGGCTCGGTCAAGGACCGCGACGAAGTCGTCGGCAACCAGACCCGCGTCAAGGTGGTCAAGAACAAGCTGGCGCCGCCCTTCAAGGTGGTCGAGTTCGACATCATGTATGGTGAAGGCGTGTCCAAGACCGGCGAACTGGTCGATCTCGGCGTCAAGGCCGGCGTGGTCGAGAAGTCGGGCGCCTGGTTCTCCTACAATTCGCAGCGTCTCGGCCAAGGCCGCGAGAATGCCAAACTGTTCCTGCGCGACAATCCCGACACCGCACGCGAGATCGAGCTGGCGCTCCGACAGAATGCCGGGCTGATCGCCGAAAAGTTCCTTGAGAATGGCGGCTCCGAAGGTGGCGACGACGGGTTCGAGGAGGAATCCGGCGCGATGTGACAACTCGCGAGGTCGGCCGGAGTTCGGCCATAATCGCATTCTATTATCTCGGGCTTAAGTAATCGAGTTCCGCGTTAATGCGTTTTGAAACCGCCGGCCCAGTGCCGGCGGTTTTTCGTTTCGGCGGCGAAAACAGGCCGGTTCGAACGGCCGGCAAAGGCCGTGGATTGGACCAATTCCGTGTTTCTGGACAGGGTGAAGCGCGGCGGCTAAAAGGCCAAGTCCTAATCTTCTAAAACGCAGAGCCCATTTCCGCCGGTTTGCCGGCGGCCCTTCTGAAAAGGCAGCATTCATGAGTGGCGTGAACGAAATCCGGTCGACATTTCTCGACTACTTCCGCAAGGAGGGTCACGAGATCGTCGCGTCGAGTCCGCTGGTGCCGCGCAACGACCCGACGCTGATGTTCACCAACGCCGGAATGGTACAGTTCAAGAACGTCTTCACCGGCCTGGAGAAGCGGCCCTATTCGCGCGCCTCGACCGCCCAGAAGAGCGTTCGCGCCGGCGGCAAGCACAACGATCTCGACAATGTCGGCTACACCGCGCGTCATCTGACCTTCTTCGAGATGCTCGGCAACTTCTCCTTCGGCGACTATTTCAAGGAGCGCGCCATCGAGCTTGCCTGGAACCTGATCACCAGGGAATTCGGGCTGAGCAAGGACAAGCTGCTGGTCACCGTCTATCACACGGATGACGAGGCGGCCGGCTTCTGGAAGAAGATCGCCGGTTTTTCCGACGACCGCATCATTCGCATCGCGACCTCGGACAATTTCTGGGCGATGGGCGACACCGGACCCTGCGGGCCGTGCTCGGAGATCTTCATCGACCGCGGCGAGCACATCTGGGGCGGCCCTCCCGGCAGCCCGGAGGAGGACGGCGACCGTTTCCTGGAATTCTGGAACCTGGTGTTCATGCAGTATGAACAGGTGACGAAGGAGGAGCGCATCGACCTGCCGCGCCCCTCGATCGACACCGGCATGGGCCTGGAGCGCATGGCCTCCATCCTGCAAGGGGTGGAAAGCGTCTTCGAGACCGATCTGTTCCGTCACCTGATCGACGCGGCCTCGTCCGCGATCGGGCATGATCCCGACAAGGAGACGGTCGCCTCCTACCGAGTCATTGCCGATCATCTGCGCTCGTCCTCCTTCCTGGTCGCCGATGGCGTGCTGCCCTCGAACGAAGGCAGGGGCTACGTCCTGCGCCGCATCATGCGCCGCGCCATGCGCCATGCGCAGCTGCTCGGTGCCAACGAACCGCTGATGTGGAAGCTGGTGCCGGCGCTGGTGCGCGAAATGGGCCAGGCCTATCCGGAACTGCTGCGCGGCGAACAATTGATCACCGAGACGCTGAAGCTCGAGGAGACCAGGTTTCGCAAGACGCTGGTGCGCGGCCTCGGCCTGCTTTCCGAGGCGACCGAAACGCTGCATGCCGGCGACATGCTGGATGGCGAGACGGCCTTCAAGCTCTACGACACCTATGGCTTCCCGCTCGACCTGACGCAGGACGCACTGCGCCAGCGCAGCATCTCGGTCGATATTGCCGGCTTCACCAACGCGATGGAGCAGCAGAAGGCCGAGGCGCGCAAGCATTGGGCCGGGTCCGGCGACGCCGCCACCGAGACCATCTGGTTCTCGGTGCGCGAGAAGGCCGGCGCCACCGAGTTCCTCGGCTATGAGACTGAAGCTGCGGAAGGCATCATCCAGGCGCTTGTCCGGGACGGCAAGGCTGTCGACGGCGCCGGCAAGGGCGACGCGGTGGCGATCGTCGTCAACCAGACGCCGTTTTATGCCGAGTCCGGCGGCCAGATGGGCGACACCGGCGTCATCTCCGGCGAGGGGTTCTCGATCGAGGTTTCGGATACGCAGAAGAAGGCCGACGGGCTGTTCGTGCATATCGGCAAGGTGGCCAGCGGCACCGTCAAGACGGGCGCGGCTGTCGAGCTGAAGGTCGATCATGCAAGGCGCTCGAGGCTGCGCGCCAACCATTCCGCGACGCATCTGATCCATGAGGCGCTGCGCGAAGTGCTGGGCAGCCATGTCGCACAGAAGGGCTCGCTGGTCGCGCCCGAGCGCCTGCGCTTTGACATCTCGCACAACAAGCCGATTTCGGCCGAAGACCTCGAAGAGGTCGAGCGCATGGCCAACGAGATCGTCGTCCAGAACGGCCCGGTGACCACGCGCCTGATGTCGGTCGACGATGCCATCGCCGAGGGCGCCATGGCGCTGTTTGGCGAAAAGTACGGCGACGAAGTGCGCGTCGTGTCGATGGGCACCGGCCTGCACGGCGCCAAGGCGAACCGGCCCTATTCGGTCGAGCTCTGCGGTGGCACCCATGTCCGGGCGACCGGCGACATCGGCCTGGTGCGTGTCGTGTCGGACAGCGCGGTCGCCGCCGGCGTGCGCCGCATCGAGGCATTGACGGGCGAAGCCGCGCGCAAACATCTCGACGAGCAGGACAGGCGTTTGAAGGCGACGGCAGCCGTGTTGAAGATTTCGCCGGCCGATGTACCGGCGCGCGTCGAGACGCTGCTCGAAGAGCGCAAGAAGCTCGAAAAGGAACTGACCGAAGCGCGCAAGAAGCTGGCATTGGGCGGCGGATCGTCTGCCGATGCTCCAGCCGCCAATGAGACGGTCGCCGGTGTCGGCTTCCTCGGCAAGACGGTCTCAGGTGTCTCACCGAAGGACCTGAAGCCGCTGGCCGATGCCGGCAAGACGTCGCTCGGCTCCGGCGTCGTCGTCTTCGTCGGCGCCGGCGAAGACAACAAGGCAAGCGTCGTGGTGGCCGTCACCGACGACCTCGTCGGCCGCTTCAGCGCCGTCGACCTTGTCCGAGTGGCCTCGGCGGCACTCGGCGGGCAGGGCGGCGGCGGACGGCCCGACATGGCCCAGGCCGGCGGCCCCGACGCTTCCAAGGCCGATGATGCGATTGCTGCGGTAAGGGCGGCACTCGAAGCGGCGTAGGCGAGTGGACTGAATTTAAAGCAACGGTTGGAGGGACAGCGGACGTCACTTATCAGCCGATTTTTTCAGTCCGCACGAAGCTCGGCCGAGCCGCAATGCGCGCATACCAGTCCCGGATATCAGGGAACTCGGCCAGCAGATTTCGCCCCTCGGCGACCTTGACGAAATAACCGATGATCGGTGCGGCATGCAGGTCGGCCAGCGTCAGCTGGTCGCCCAGCAGCCACGGTCCCGGCGCTTTCAGCGCGGACAGCGTCCGAAGCGCTTTGCTCGCCTGAGCAAGGCCGCCGGCGATCAACGCCTCATCCGGCTGAGCCTTCTCCAGCCGCTCGACGGCGACATCCCAGACCATCGATCTGTAGGCATAGGCATCGAGCATGCCGATGATCTGGTTCATGGTTGCGCGGCCACGAGGCTCCGTCGCTTGCAGCGCTGGCCCGTCGAACGCCTCGTCAACATATCTGGCAATCGCGCTCGTCTCGAACAGCCGGAATCCGTCATGCTCGAAGGCCGGGATGCGGCCGAACGGATGATGTTCGAAATACCAGGCGGGAATCCCGTCGGCGGCAAAGACATCGACTGGCACAAGCTCGTAGTCGATGCCTTTTTCCTCAAGCACGAGGCGGACGATGCGCACATAGACGCTATAGTCCGCCCCGTAGACGATGGGCTTGCTCGACGATGTGGTGTTGACGCTATGATCGATGCGGGCGACGCTCTATTCTTTTATCTTCACAACGGGCTTGCCATCTTCGATGACGAGCGTGATCTTGCCTCCAAGCTCCGCCGGAGCGGGAGCGACATTGGCAGCTTGCACCTCAAACTTCGGCATGGAGTCCAAGAGCTCTTTGCCCTTGGTACTCTTTAGCCGTTCTTGCTGATCGAACCACATAGCCATTTACATCTACCTATTTTCGCAAATCCAGCTCATCCACGGAAGACAGATTTGCACTTCGACACGCCTCAAGTCTTTGTCGTTAACTCAGTGCTGTCGCGCACGAGATCAATATCGAGCGAAGCCTTTGGACGACATGCCTACGCCATCGCTTTCTGCAAATTCTCGTCGATCTTGTCGAGGAAACCGGTGGTCGACAGCCAGGGCTGGTCGGGGCCGATCAGCAGCGACAGGTCCTTGGTCATGAAGCCGGACTCGACCGTCTGGATACAGACCTTTTCCAGCGTGTCGGCAAAGCGCTTCAGCTCGGCATTGTCGTCGAGCTTGGCGCGGTGGGCGAGCCCCCGCGTCCAGGCGAAGATCGAGGCGATCGAATTGGTCGAGGTTTCCTCGCCCTTCTGGTGCTGGCGATAGTGGCGGGTAACGGTGCCGTGCGCGGCTTCGGCTTCCACCGTCTTGCCGTCCGGCGTCATCAGCACCGAGGTCATCAGGCCGAGTGAGCCGAAACCTTGCGCGACCGTGTCGGACTGGACGTCGCCGTCATAGTTCTTGCAGGCCCAGACATAGCCGCCCGACCATTTCAGGGCGGAGGCTACCATGTCGTCGATCAGGCGGTGCTCGTACCACAGCTTCTTCGACTTGAACTCGGTCTCGAATTCAGCCTCGTAGACCTCCTGGAAGATGTCCTTGAAGCGGCCGTCATAGGCCTTCAGGATGGTGTTCTTGGTCGACAGATAGACCGGGTAGTTGCGCAGCAAGCCGTAGTTCAGCGAGGCGCGGGCGAACTCGCGGATCGACTCATCGAGATTGTACATGGCCATGGCGACACCGGCGCCGGGCGCGTCGTACACATCGTGCTCGATCACCTGGCCGTCCTCGCCGACGAACTTGATGGTCAGCTTGCCCTTGCCGGGGAAGCGGAAATCGGTGGCGCGGTACTGGTCGCCGAAAGCGTGACGGCCGACGATGATTGGCTTGGTCCAGCCGGGCACCAGGCGCGGCACGTTCTTCATGATGATCGGCTCGCGGAAGATGGTGCCGCCGAGGATGTTGCGGATGGTGCCGTTCGGCGACTTCCACATCTTCTTCAGCTTGAACTCCTCGACGCGCTGCTCGTCAGGCGTGATCGTCGCGCATTTCACGCCGACGCCGTATTTCTTGATGGCGTTGGCCGAATCGATCGTCACCTGGTCGTTGGTGGCGTCGCGGTGTTCCACGCCGAGGTCGTAATATTCCAGCTTGAGGTCGAGATAAGGGTGGATCAGCTTGTCCTTGATGAACTGCCAGATGATGCGGGTCATCTCGTCGCCGTCGAGTTCGACGACCGGGTTCGCCACCTTGATCTTCGCCATGGAAAGAATGCCTCGTTGCTGGGATGTGGGACGGCCTTGCCCGCGTGGCGTTGGGCCGGGAGATGTCGCCCGTATATCAAAGCGCTTTTGGCCACGCAAACGGCGATCGGTCACGAATTGGAGGCCAGAGCCGTCGTCATTTGCGAATGCTTCATTTTCCCGGCCGAATATGGCAGGGGACGCTGAAATGCCGCAAACAGCAGTTCATTGACAATCATGCCCATCACCAAAGATCCTGATAGCATTGCAGTCGCCGGCCCGGCGATCATCCTCGTCGAGCCTCAGCTTGGCGAGAACATCGGCATGGTCGCGCGCGCCATGGCCAATTTCGGTCTGTCGGAGCTGCGCCTCGTCAATCCGCGTGACGGTTGGCCGAGCGAGAAGGCACGTGCGGCGGCGAGCCGCGCCGATCATGTCATCGACGCCGTCACCGTCTTTGACGATCTGGCCTCGGCGCTCGCCGACCTGAACTTCGTCTTCGCCACCACGGCCAGGCAGCGCGACGGCTTCAAATCCGTGCGCGGGCCGGTGGAGGCGGGCAGGATGCTTCGGACCCGTCACGCAATGGGCCAGCGCACCGGCATCCTGTTCGGCCGCGAGCGCTTCGGCCTCTACAATGACGAGGTCGGCCTTGCCGACGAGATCGTCACGTTCCCGGTCGATCCCGATTTCTCGTCGCTCAACATCGCCCAGGCCGCGCTTCTGATGTCCTACGAATGGATGAAGTCCGGCCTGGAAGACGAGACCAAGACCAATTTTTCCGGCCCGGACATGAAGCCGGCAAGCAAGGAGGAATTGCACGGCCTGTTCGCCTATCTCGAAGGCGCACTGGAAGCGCGCGGCTATTTCCGGCCGGCACCGAAGAAGCCGAAAATGATCGACAATCTGCGTGCGGTGCTGACGCGCGCCGGTTTTGCCGAACCGGAGCTGAAGGTGCTGCGCGGCATCATCTCGTCGCTCGACAGGTTTTCGCCGGCGATGCCGCGCGGCGACGGGTCCCCTGGCGATGATCCACGGCGCTTGCCCGCGGCCGCCGCGCGAGCCCGCAAGGCGGAAGCGGCGCGCCTTGCCGGCGCCGGCAAGGACGATGACATACCGCCGCTTGGCGGAAAAGGAACCGACAATGACTGAGCGGCCGATCCTGATGTTCGATTCGGGCATCGGCGGGCTCACCGTACTGCGCGAGGCGCGCGTGCTGATGCCCGACCGCCGTTTCATCTATGTCGCCGACGACGCTGCGTTTCCCTATGGCGCCTGGGAAGAGCCGGCGCTGAGGGTGCATATCCTTGAATTGTTCGGCAAACTGCTTGAGCGGTTTGCGCCGGCCATTTCGGTCATCGCCTGCAACACCGCCTCGACGTTGGTGATCGACGCGCTGCGCGACAGATTTCCCGAGCATCCTTTTGTCGGCATGGTGCCTGCGATCAAGCCGGCGGCGGAACGCACGCGCTCAGGGCTGGTTTCGGTGCTGGCGACGCCTGGCACCGTCAAGCGCCAGTACACGCGCGACCTGATCAGCAAATGGGCGCAGAAATGCCATGTCCGCCTGGTCGGCAGCGACAGGCTGGCGGGACTGGCTGAGATCTACATGCGTGAGGGCTTCGTCGATGAGGAGGCGGTGCGCGCCGAGATCACGCCATGCTTCGTCGAACGTGATGCGCTGCGTACGGATATCGTCGTGCTCGCCTGCACACACTACCCCTTTCTGGCCAATCGTATGCGCAAGACGGCGCCTTGGCCGGTCGACTGGCTCGACCCCGCCGAAGCGATCGCGCGCCGGGCGCTGTCGCTTCTCGCCGACATCGATCCGAGCGGTCGTGGCGAGATGTTGCCTGAAGGGCCCGACCTTGCCGTCTTCACATCGAAAAGAGCCGATTTCCCCACCCGCCGCCTGATGCAGGGGTTCGGGTTGGCGATGTCGTGATTGCGAAGCGGAACATCACGGCAGTCGTTGCGTTTTTCTCCTGATGCCAACGGGAGAAAGAGCCATGCCAGCCACCTCGAAAGCCCAGCAGAAAGCCGCCGGCGCGGCTCTGTCGGCCAAGCGCGGCGAGACCAAGAAGAGCGAACTCCAGGGCGCTTCCAAGGGAATGTACGAATCGATGAGCGAAAAGCAGCTCGAGGAATTCGCCGAGACGAAGCGCAAGGGCCTGCCGGAGAAGAAGTCGAAAGGCTAGAGTGCAGTCCGCCGTTCAAGGGAAACGCCGAAGAACACGAGCCGGAATCAAAAGCCCGCGGCCAAACCGCAGGCTTCGAAATGATGTCGGCCGCCTGATTGCAGCCTACCAGCGCCCTCTGCACTGCTTGATCTTGTAGCGGATGACCTTCTTGTGGCCGTGCCGCCAGATAATTTTCTTCTTGATCACGATGCGGCAAGCCTGGTGGTGCCGGTGCCCTTGCCAATGCCTGGCCTCAGCCGGCTCCGGTGTCATGACCGCCATGGATCCCGCCAACACAGCGGCTCCTGTCAGGGTAAGGAAGAATTTCTTCATGCGAATGTAGCTCCTCTGCTCCGGTCCCTTCCTGATGCCGCTGGCGCAACCTCCCGCCACATCCGGCACTGTACTCAACCCAGAGACGCTATATCGTCGCCATGGCCTACGCCAGCCACAAGCTTGACACCGGTTAAATCTCCGTTTAATCAGCGCGCTAACACCGGGCCGCAATGCCCGGTGGTTTTCTTTATGTGCGCAAGATGCGTGGAAATCCAATTCTACTATCTTGTTTGAACTGACGTGTCCCGTGGGTTTTCCGCCGCGTTGCGTGGGAAAACCCTGTCAGGTCTCGAAAACGGAGGCCAGAGGAGGGCGCGTTTCCTTCACCCGGACCATGAGGTTCCGGGTGTGTTGTTTTGAAAAGGGAATGCGATGAGCAAGCGCGAATCCGCGAAGTACAAGATCGACCGCCGTCTCGGCGAAAACATCTGGGGCCGCCCGAAGTCCCCGGTCAACAAGCGTGAATACGGCCCCGGCCAGCATGGCCAGCGCCGCAAGGGCAAGCTTTCCGATTTCGGCCTGCAGCTGCGCGCCAAGCAGAAGCTGAAGGGGCACTATGGCGACGTTTCGGAAAAGCAGTTCCGCAAGGTTTATGAAGAGGCTGACCGCCGCAAGGGCGACACCTCGGAGAACCTGATCGGCCTGCTCGAGTCGCGTCTCGACGCGGTCGTCTACCGCGCCAAGTTCGTGCCGACCATTTTCGCCGCCCGTCAGTTCGTCAACCACGGTCACGTCAACGTCAACGGCAAGCGCGTCAACATCGGCTCGTACCGCTGCAAGCCGGGCGATGTCGTCGAAATCCGCGAAAAGTCCAAGCAGCTGGTCATCGTTCTGGAAGCGGTCGGTCTCGCCGAGCGCGACGTGCCGGACTACATCGAAGCCGATCACAACAAGATGGTCGCGACCTTCTCGCGCATCCCCGGCCTGGCGGACGTTCCGTTCGCCGTGCAGATGGAACCGAACCTGGTCGTCGAATTCTATTCGCGCTAAACGAGCGCGTTCTGCGACATCCTGCGAAGGCCGCCCGTCGAGGCGGCCTTTTCTTTGTCGGTCATGTCCGCTAATCCGGCGCTCTGGGCCATTGAAAGCGACATGCCATGAACATGCTTCCAGACATTGAAACGCTCGAACCGGTCGCCGACAGCGAAGGCGGTTTCCATCCGCTGTTCGCCGACGTGCCGTCCTCGGTCGAGTTCAACAAACTGCGCAAGCGGCTGCTGCGGCTGACCCGGCAGGCGATCGAGGATTTCTCGATGGTCAAGCCCGGCCAGCGCTGGCTCGTAGCGCTGTCGGGCGGCAAGGATTCCTACGGCCTGCTCGCGGTGCTGCTCGACCTCAAATGGCGCGGGCTCTTGCCGGTCGATCTTCTGGCCTGCAATCTCGACCAGGGCCAACCGAATTTCCCCAAACATATCCTGCCGGACTATCTCGACAGCCACGGCATTGCGCACCGGATCGAATATCAGGACACCTATTCCGTCGTCACCGACAAGCTGCCGGCGGGCAGCACCTATTGCTCGCTCTGCTCGCGTCTCAGGCGCGGCCATCTCTACCGCATTGCACGCGAGGAGGGGTGCTCGGCGCTGGTGCTCGGCCATCATCGCGAGGACATTCTCGAGACCTTCTTCATGAACCTCTTCCATGGCGGGCGTCTCGCCGCCATGCCGCCAAAACTGCTCAATGACGAAGGCGACGTCATGGTGCTGCGGCCCTTGAGCTATTGCGCCGAGGTCGATCTGGAAAAATTCGCTGCCGCCATGCGATTCCCGATCATTCCCTGCGATCTCTGCGGCAGCCAGGAAGGTCTTCAGCGCAATGCCATGAAGGCGATGCTCGAGGACCTGGAAAAGCGCATGCCGGGCCGCAAGGATACGATGCTGCGCGCGCTGTCGAACAGCAGGCCATCGCATCTGCTCGACAGAAAGCTGTTCGATTTCGCTGCCCTCAAGACCCTCACCACAAGGCAAGCCGATGACATTTGACGACACCGCGATCGACTGGCTGGCCGGCATTCTGGCCGAGGCGGCACTGGCCGAGATCATGCCGCGCTTTCGCCGGTTGGGCGATGGCGATGTCAGGCAGAAGACGTCGGCCGCCGACCTGGTGACCGAAGCCGACGTCAATGCCGAGCGGCTGATCACCGCGCGGCTGCGCGAGCGGTATCCCTCAGCGATGGTCGTCGGCGAGGAGGCCTGTTCCGACAATCCAGCGCTTTTAAACGGGTTGGGCGATGCCGATCTGGCCTTCGTCATCGACCCGGTCGACGGTACTTTCAATTTCGCCTCCGGCGTGCCGCTGTTCGGCGTCATGCTGGCGGTCGTGGTCAAGGGCGAGACCGTCGCCGGCATCATCCACGATCCCGTCGGCAAGGACTGGCTGATTGGCGCCAGGGGTGCCGGCAGCCATATCCGGCATGCGCACGGCAGCATCGAGAAGGTGCATGTAGCGGTACCCGCGCCGATCTCGGAGATGACCGGCTCTGTCTCCTGGCAATATATGGCCGAGCCGGAACGGACACGGCTGGCGCGCAACCAGACCAAGATCCTGTCGCAGTTCGCCTATCGCTGCGCCGCGCACGAATACCGCCTGCTGGCGAGCGGCCATGCCCACTTCGTCGTCTACAACAAGCTGATGCCGTGGGACCACCTGGCCGGCGTGCTGATCCATGCCGAGGCCGGCGGCCATGCGGCGCGCTTCGACGGCAGCGCCTATCTGCCCTCGCATCTCGGCGGCGGCCTGCTTGTCGCGCCAGACAAGGAAAGCTGGCACGAATTGCGCCGCGAGCTCTGGGCGCAGTAGGATCGATTGCTGCGTTAGCCGAAAGCAGTACAATCTCGCGCAAATCCGGAGGCTCTCGAATGAAACCTCGGTTTGCATTTGTCGCGGCGGCTCTTGCCGCCGGTCTGTTCGCCAGTTCCCTGGAAGCAAGGTCGCAAGAGCGCAGCTGTCGCAGTACCGATCCCGTCGACACGATAAAGGAGATGTCGGACGCGATCTATGCCTGCTGGAAGCCGCCACCCGGAACCGCGGGCATGTCCCTCACGCTGCGGTTCTCGCTTCGCCGCAACGGCACGCTGATCGGCAAACCTCGCGCCACATATTCCGATCTGGGAACCGATGCCCAGCGCAGCCGGGCCTTCGTGGCATCCATCCTCAGGGCACTCGATGACGCTCTGCCATTGCACTTTTCGGACAGCATGGGCGAAGCAATTGCGGGGCGCATGCTTGCCCCTCGGTTCACGGCAGCCCTTGAAGGTGCGTCCTAATGCAAGTCGGTGATGTGCCCTGAAACGGGCGGGTTCTGTGGCTGGAACATCTTGCCGCGCTCGGCGATGAAGATCATCAGCAGCGCGGCGACCGAGACGCTGCAGAAGCCGGCGGCCAGCGGCGTCACCGTGCCGTTGAAGGCCTGGCCGATCAGCGTACCGAGAATGCCGCCGAGAAACGTCTGCATGAAACCGAGGATCGACGAAGCCGTGCCGGCCAGTTGGCCGAGCGGCTCCATGGCCAGCGCGTTGAAGTTCGCGCCGAGCGCACCGAATGGAAGCATGGCGCAGGCAAAGAAGGTGATGAACAGCCAGAGCGGCATCTTCATCTCCAGCGAAATCACCAGCCAGGCAAGGCTGATGACCAGGAACAGCAGCAACGCACTCTGCGACAGGCGGCGCATGCCGATGCGACCGACAAGGCGCGAGTTCAGAAAGTTGGAGAAGGCGAGCACGCCCGCAACCCCGGCAAAGATGACCGGGAACATCTCGCCGACTTTGAAAATGTCGACATAGATCTGCTGCGCCGAAGCGATGAAGCCAAACATGGCGCCGAAAATGAAGGTGCTGGCGAAGGCATAGCAGATCGCAATGCGGTTGGTGAGAACGATACGAAACCCGCCGACAATGGAGTTGAGCGTCAGCGGCCGGCGATGTTCGGGATGCAGCGTTTCAGGAAGGCGCAGCAGCGACCAGGCCGAGACGAGCAGCGCACCGACGGCCATGGTGACGAAGATCCAATGCCAGGTCGCAAACAGCATGATAAATTGGCCGATGCCGGGAGCAATGACCGGTATCGCCATGAACACCATGAAGATCAGCGACATCACCTCGGCCATGCGCCGGCCGTCGAACGTATCGCGCACGATCGAGACCGCGATGACACGAGTGGCGGCTGCACCGATGCCTTGCACGGCCCGGCACAGCAGAAGTGTTTCAAAGCTTGGTGCAACGGCGGCGGCCGCAGCCGCGGCGACATAAATCACCAGCCCGGCGACCAGTGGTGCGCGACGTCCGAAGCGATCCGAGATCGGCCCGAAGAACAGCTGCCCGCCACCGAAGCCCAGAATGTAGGCCGTTATGACGTACTGCCGGTGGTTTTCATTTTCGACGCCGAGCGAGGCGCCGATCTGCTGCAGAGCCGGCAGCATGATATCGATGGCCAGCGAGTTCAGCGCCATCAGTGCCGCGCACAGAGCGATGAACTCCCAGCGCGGAATGGGCAGTTTGCTTGCCGATTGCGGCGCTGGTTTTGGCTGGTCCACGGCAAGTCCGATCTTTCAAACGAAAATGCGCCGGCGGGCCGGCGCATTGGCTCGTCCTGGTCCTGGGGTCAGGACATGAAAATTGCCGAGGTGAGGTTGCCCCGGGGTGCCTGGTGCTCGATGCCCGAAAATCAACGTCGATTTCGGGCATGCACAAAACAGAAATCAGGCGGCGCCTTTGACGCTGACGCCCTTCTCGACGAGGAACGTCTGTAACTCGCCCGCCTGGAACATCTCGCGCACGATGTCGCAACCGCCGACGAATTCTCCCTTGACGTAGAGCTGAGGGATCGTCGGCCAGTTGGAGTATTCCTTGATGCCCTGGCGCAGTTCAGCCGAGTCCAGGACGTTCACGCCTTTGTAGTCGGCGCCGATATAGTCGAGGATCTGGACGACCTGGCCGGAAAATCCGCATTGCGGGAAACCAGGTGTGCCCTTCATGAAAAGGACGACGTCGTTGCCCTTCACTTCATTGTCGATGTAGTCGTTGATGCCGCTCATGGAATATCCTTTCCCGCCTGTGGGAGTCAGGCTCGAAACATACCCTTCAAATAAACCCAACGATTGCTCGAAACAAGACGTTAGCCGCGCCGTGGCTGAAATGGCGCAAAGGATGAGCCGTGTTGGGCCAAGCGCTAAGGGTCAGTCGGGAACGCTGGTCTGCAGCGCCAGTGCGTGCAACACGCCGCCCATATTGCCCTTCAGCGCGTCATAGACCATCTGGTGCTGCTGGACGCGGCTCTTGCCGCGAAAGCTCTCGGCCACCACCTCGGCCGCATAGTGGTCGCCGTCGCCGGCGAGATCGCGAATCGTCACCTTGGCGTCCGGAATGCCGTCCTTGATCAGTTTTTCGATGTCGTGGGCATCCATTGCCATGGCAAAATCCTGTTTCGAGCGGCCGGTAGCCGGCCATAAGATGAGAGTCGGGTGAGCCTAAAGCCTTTCCGGTCCGGATTGAAGCCGTTCTGTCCCGCCAACGGCCACACGGCTTCAGAGAAAGACTAGGCCGGTGGGCTTGCTTCATCCTCGGCAACGTCCTCGCGTGTCGAGAAAGCGCGGCCAAGGCTGAAGGCAAGCACATAGAGCGGCGCGTTGAGCAGCAGGCTGACAATGGGGAGATAGCTCGTCATTTGCCAAGCCGGCGAGAAGAACCCTTGGCCATGGCCGTCGCAGATGAGCGACGAGCCGTACTCCCACAACGCGCCCACGACCACCGTGCCGGCGAAAAGCTTGACGCAGGTGACGATGTGCCTTGCCCGTGCCGGATCCGGGACAAGGCGGCCCCAGAGCACCAGGCAGATGATCGGGACCGCGTAGAGGAGGTTCTGCAGCGCCAGCATCGGGACGGCGCCGTTCGCCGCGGCAAGGAACTCCGCACGTGTTTCCAGCCGCATACAAACCTCGCTCGAGGTTGTCGACAGCAGGAAAAAGACGAACGGTCCCAGGAACCAGAAGAAGAACAGCGACGGCCAGAAAACGACTGCAAGCAGCGCCCGGGCAGCCAGTGTGGTCAACTAGCCTGATCCATGAAGCGCGGGAACCAGCCTTCGTGAGCCGAGGAGAGTTCGCTGACCGGGATTGCCCTGGCGTCGCCAAGCTTCAGCGCGCTGCCGCCTGTGGAGCCGATCCACGGCGCGAAGATGCCAAGCTCGCCCTGCTGCTTGCGAATGGCGTCCCATTCGTCACCATGCGGATCGATCGACAGCGTCAGCAGATAACGGCCCTGATCCTCGCCGAACCAGACCGGGATCGGGTCGGTGCCGACAAGCCCGGGGACGGTGGCGCCGATGCCGGACGCCATCGCCATTTCGGCAAGTGCCACGGCGACACCGCCATCGGAAACGTCGTGCGCCGCCGTGACGATGCCGGAGGCGATGAGCGCGCGCACATGGTCGCCGACGCGCTTTTCATGCTCGAGGTCGACCGGCGGCGGCGGTCCATCCGTGCGGCCGTGTATGTCCCTGAAATAGACCGATTGCCCGAGATGCGTTCCCCAGGACGCCGGCGCGCCGACCAGCAGGATCATTTGGCCCTCGGCCGCAAAGCCGGCCCGCACCATCTTCGACCAGTCGGCGATCAGTCCGACGCCGCCAATGGTTGGGGTTGGCAGGATGCCCTGGCCGTTGGTCTCGTTGTAGAGCGAGACATTGCCGGAGACGATCGGGAATTCGAGCGCGCGACAGGCGTCGCCTATGCCCTTCACGGCACCGACCAGCTGGCCCATGATCTCGGGCCGTTCCGGGTTGCCGAAATTGAGGTTGTCGGTTGCGGCCAGCGGCAGAGCGCCGGTGGCGGTCAAGTTGCGCCAGCATTCGGCCACCGCCTGCTTGCCGCCCTCGTAAGGGTCGGCCTCGCAATAGCGCGGCGTCACGTCGGACGAGAAGGCGAGCGCCTTGGTCGCATGGCCTTCGACCCGCACCACGCCGGCATCGCCGCCTGGAAGCTGCAGCGAATTGCCCTGGATCAGCGTGTCATACTGCTCCCACACCCAGCGGCGCGAAGACAGGTCGGGACCGCCGAGCAGCTTCAGCAGCGCGTCTGCAACATCGGCTTGCGGAACGTCATTGGCGGCCAGCGGCGCCGGCTTCTTCGGTTCGATCCACGGCCGGTCATATTCCGGAGCCTTGTCGCCAAGATCCTTGATCGGCAGGTTGGCAACCTCGTCGCCCTGGTGCAGCACGCGGAAGCGCAGATCGTCGGTGGTCTTGCCGACGATGGCGAAGTCGAGCCCCCATTTGTGGAAGATCGCCTCGGCTTCCTTTTCCTTTTCCGGACGCAGCACCATCAGCATGCGCTCCTGGCTTTCCGAAAGCATCATTTCGTAGGCGCTCATGCGCTCTTCGCGCACCGGCACCTTGTCGAGATCGAGCTCGATGCCGAGGTCGCCCTTGGCGCCCATTTCGACCGCCGAGCAGGTGAGGCCGGCCGCACCCATGTCCTGGATGGCGATGACGGCGCCCGAGGCCATCAGTTCGAGGCTGGCTTCCAGCAGGCACTTTTCGGTGAAGGGATCGCCGACCTGCACTGTCGGACGCTTCTCATCGATCTTATCGTCGAATTCGGCCGAAGCCATGGTGGCGCCGCCGACGCCGTCGCGGCCGGTCTTGGCGCCGAGATAGACGACCGGCAGGCCGACTCCCTTGGCTTCGGACAGGAAGATCGCATCGGTCTTGGCAAGGCCCGCTGCAAAGGCGTTGACCAGGATGTTGCCATTGTAGCGGGCATCGAAATTGACCTCGCCGCCGACCGTCGGCACGCCGAACGCGTTGCCATAGCCGCCGACGCCGGAAACCACGCCTGAAACGAGGTGCCTGGTCTTGGGATGGTCGGGCGCACCAAAACGCAGCGCATTCATCGCCGCGATCGGCCGCGCGCCCATGGTGAAGACGTCGCGCAATATGCCGCCGACGCCGGTCGCCGCACCCTGGTAGGGCTCGATGTAGGATGGGTGGTTGTGACTCTCCATCTTGAAGACGACGCAGTCGCCATCGCCGATGTCGACCACGCCAGCATTCTCGCCCGGCCCCTGGA
>NZ_RZQP01000128.1:0-17877 GCF_003998165.1 Mesorhizobium sp. M7A.F.Ca.US.007.01.2.1
GTGTAACTCTGCAGTGCGTTTCCAGCCCAATTTCGGCCGCCATCAAAAAAGACAAGCGACGGGCAATACGATGGCTATCTCGCCACGATACCGGGCTCGTCGCAATGTTCCAGCGAGGCCAGCAAAGAGTCTCATGGCGTTGCCGCCGAAACTAAGACAGATGCAAGAAAATTGCGTTGAAATCATAAGTGTCGTTTCACAACGAAGGCGCCGACGCCAAACCGAAGACCCGACCTAGCCGGGAAGCCATCAACATTTCTCCACCGCACCTGCAGCGCAGATGCGTTTCAAACGTCATCACCGCCGGTCTCTTAGGTTAATCACGGCGCACGCGATGAAAGCCACACACAAGCGTCCAAGCGTCGCCCTTCAGCGGTCACCGGAATGACGCAAGCAGCTAGCCGCCGTCTGTGGCGATCAGCATCCAATTTCGCTTCCTTGACTGGATGTCACTGGCAAACGTCCACGTATCGATCACTTCAATGATCTGCTGGGGATCTCCTGAAACGATGTCGTTGTTGGCCGAGCGTGTAACGCTGACCACGTCGGAAACGAAGCGAACGGCAATCTCAGCGGTACCATTCTCCTCAAGAGCGTCGACGACCTTTGCGTCGTTCGTGCCTATAAAGGTGAGTTGCAGCATCTCCGCCCGATCCCGGCGCCCGGCAATCGCCCGTTCGAAGATGTCGAGCACTTCCGGTCCGACAAGGCGCTTCAATGTCTGGATGTCCGCACTTGCATAGGCCAACAGGACAACTTCATAAGCCGCCTTGGCGCCGGCCAGAAACGTGGCAGGGTCAAAACTCGGATCGCTCTTTCGGATAACCTCCAAGGGCGTGTCGCCGGAAGACGTGATTTCGTTACTTCCGGCTAGACGCTCAGTCGGCGCATCGTCCGGTTTTGCCTTGTCATCGCCCGGACGTGACTGACGTTTGCTCCAACTGCCTAGAAACGCCCAATAAAACGCGATGATCGCCATGAGCAGTATCTGGTTGTTGGGGTCTGTGGTCTCGTTCATGAATTTCTCCCGACAAAATGTCGAAGCGGGCGCCGGTTCAGAACCAGAGGTGACTTTTAGACAATGCGCGGCAGCCGTTCCCATTGATGGAATGGCGGCGGCGACGGCAGCAGCCATTCGAGCGTGGTCGCACCTTCGCCCCATGGATTGGCGCCAGCTTGACGCTTGCGGGCGAAGGCCTCCGCGACCGCGATGAAGAAGACGATAAGTCCGGCCGTAGAAATGTAGGAACCGATCGACGACACGAAATTCCAGCCGGCGAAAGCGTCGGGGTAGTCGGCATAACGTCGAGGCATGCCAGCCATGCCGAGAAAATGCTGCGGGAAGAAGACGAGGTTGACGCCGACGAACATCAGCCAGAAATGCAACTTGCCGAGCGTTTCGTTGTACATGTAACCAGTCATCTTCGGGAACCAGTAGTAGAAGCCGGCGAAGATGGCGAAGACCGCGCCCAATGACAGCACATAGTGGAAGTGGGCGATCACAAAGTAAGTGTCGTGATAGACGCGGTCGATACCGGGGTTGGCAACCATGATGCCAGTGACACCACCGATGGTGAAGAGCAGGACGAAGCCGAGAGCCCAGAGCATGGGGGTCTTGAACTCGATTGATCCTCCCCACATGGTAGCCAGCCACGAAAACACTTTCACCCCAGTTGGAACGGCGATGACCATCGAGGCGAAGGCGAAGTAGCGCTGGGTGTCCAGGGACAGGCCCGTGGTATACATATGGTGTGCCCAGACAACAAAGCCGATCGCACCGATTGCCACCATCGCATAGGCCATCCCGATGTAGCCGAAGATCGGCTTCTTGGCGAAGGTCGAGATGACATGGCTGATGATGCCGAAACCAGGCAGGATCATGATGTAGACTTCGGGATGACCGAAGAACCAGAACAGATGCTGGTATAGGATCGGATCACCGCCGCTGGACGGTGCGAAGAAAGTCGTCCCGAAATTGCGATCAGTCAAAAGCATGGTGACGGCACCGGCGAGCACCGGCAGCGACATGAGAAGCATGAACGCGGTGACCAGCATCGACCAGGCGAACAGAGGCATCTTGTGCATCGTCATGCCCGGTGCGCGCATGTTGAAGATGGTGGTGATGAAGTTGATCGCGCCGAGAATAGAGGAGGCGCCCGAAAGGTGGATCGACAGGATGACCAGGTCGACGGCGGGACCCGGCTGGCCGTCCGTCGAATAGGGCGGATAGAGCGTCCAGCCGCCGCCGTGACCGAGCGTGCCGGGTGCTCCCGGAACGAACATTGAGGTGATGAAGAGGATAAACGACATCACCAGAAGCCAGAACGAGATATTGTTCAAGCGCGGAAAGGCCATGTCGGGCGCGCCGATCATGATCGGCACCATCCAGTTACCGAAGCCACCGATCAGCGCCGGCATGAGGACGAAAAAGATCATGACCAGCCCATGGGAACTGACGACGACGTTGTAGACACCCGGATCGCCAAATATCTGCAGGCCCGGTTCCTGCAACTCCATGCGGATCAACACGGAAAGCGCGGTACCGAAGACGCCTGCCATGATCGAGAACAGCAGGTAAAGCGTCCCGATATCCTTGTGGTTGGTCGAAAACAGCCACCTGACGAGAAACCGGGGCTTGTGATCATCCAAGGTTGTGGCGGGATTGGACATGACGTGCTTCCTGCTTTCACTGCTGGCTGGCAAGACGGCCTCAACAATGGACGGCATCTGCGATCCGCCGTCACAAAGGATTAGCCTCGCCTGCGCTCATTCATTCATCCGTGACGATCACATCCATCGGAATGTCATGTGGCTGCGGATAGATGGTCTGGGTTTTGCTGCTGGCGTAACCGACGCCCACGACGAGAGGCCGCTTCGGCGCGGCGGCCAGGGTCCGGTCGAAGAAGCCGCCGCCATAGCCCAGGCGATAATTCGCCTGGTCGAAACCGACTACGGGCGCTATGACCACATCCGGCTGGACCGAAGGCCCGTGTGACGGGACAAGAATATTCCACATTCCGCGTTCCAGTGGGTCTCCCGGTCCCCAAATACGAAACTCGAGCGGCCAGCCTTTTTTGATGACGACCGGCAGCGCGATCCGCCCGCCGCGCTCGATCACCCGGATCGCCCAGTTGCGAAGGTCCGGTTCCCCTCGAAAAGGCCAATAGCCACTAACGATGCGGCCGCTCACCCGGCCGACAGCCAGATCGAGAGCGGAAGCGATGCGCAAAGACTTCGCGAGGCGTTCCTCGGGGTCTACGGCTAGACGCTCGTCGATCAGGCGCTTGCGTTCCGCCTTCCGCCACCGACAGACATCCGACCAAGTGTCCTGCGCGATCGAATCCGCGCCATATCCCGGAACAAGTTCGTGCATGTAGCACGGCGGAGAGGCGTACTCTTGCGTTTCCAAGGGACCATCCTCCTGATCTGGCATTGCGCGCTCCATTAACCGTCGCAGCGGAAACCGCTCGGCCTCATCAAGGTTGCGCTGTGTAAAACAGGAAGGCAAACGGAATTAAATGCTGTATTGGTGCAAGATTATTGCACTGAACCGAGAAGCCCCAATGGACATCGACCGCGCTCGCACGTTTTTGGAAATCGTCCATTCGGGCAGCTTCCTGAAGGCTGCGGATCGCCTTCATGTCACGCAGACCACCGTAAGCGCACGCATTCGCACGCTGGAGGAGGAGCTCGGACGTCAGCTCTTCATCCGTAACCGCAACGGCGCGCAACTGACGCCGGCGGGCCGGGAGTTCGAGCGGTTCGCCCAGTCATTCGTGCAAATCTGGGAGCGCGCCCGCCACCAACTCGCCATCCCATCGGGACGGACAAGCGTCGTCGCCCTTGGCGGAGAGCTCAGCTTGTGGAACCCGCTGCTGCTCGACTGGCTGGTCTGGATGAAGAACGCCAGGCCGGAAATCGCCATCCAAGCCCAGGTCGGCGTACCGGACCAACTGATCGAGCAACTCAGGACCGGTGTTCTTGACATTGCGGTGCTCTATGCGCCGAGGTTGTTGCCGGGATTCAGGGTGGAGCTTCTCGTTGAGGAGCAACTCGTTCTGGTCCGGACCATGGACCGAGACGGGGAACCCGGCGGCTCCAAGGACTATGTCTATGTCGACTGGGGGCCGCTGTTTGCGGCCCAGCATGGTGCCAGTTCCTCTGCCTTCGGCGAGCCGGGATTGATGGTCGGCCTGGGACCGCTGGGGCTGAGCTACATCTTGCGCGCCGGCGGAATGGGTTATTTCCGCAGGGGCGCAGCAGCTCCCCATATCGAGGCCGGGCAACTGGAGGTAGTAGAAGGCGCGCCGGAATTCACCTATCCGGCCTATGCCGTCTATTCGGAAGCAAGCGAGGCGCGAGCCGACGTACAGGAGGCGCTGCGCGGCCTGAAGCAAGTTGTGAATTGAGCGTCGCTCCCGGCGCGAAGCCATGGTTCGCGTTTGATCGCAAAGACTGCAACGGCAAGCTGGTCGGCTTCGCCGGTTCATCTACATTTCGATCAAAGCGTAGGCCAGGCCAAAGATTCCGGTCATTAGAACGGCGAAGAATGCCCAGCCTCTCAACGCGGCTCGCACATCTTCAGGCTTGGCGCCCTTCTGGTTGTTGTAATCATCCATAATCAGACCCTACTTTGTTGGCCTCAATTGATACAGGGCAAGGCCCGACGGGACGCTTGTCCACCCGCCTTCACAGCCTTCGGGACAGTCGAGTTCTCAGGCGGCCGATGGACCCGGGTCGTCGAACCCGGCATCGAATGCCGCCGCGACTTTGCTCTGAGCTTCGTCGTGCGGTTCATCGGAACGATGGACGACGCGCAGAACCGGTCCGTCCGGTCGCCACGAACCCGGCTCGGCAACGCCCGCCAGCTTCAGCCTCTCGCGCCTTGCGGCTTCTGGCTGATAAACCACTTCATGTACGGTCAGCGTTTCAAGGCTGCCGTTCGAGGTCGGAATGGAAATGGACTGACCCTCGGCCAGACCGAGCAGCGCCAGGCCGCGCGGATTGGTGATAGGCAACAGCATGCCAACCAGACCGCGCATGTGGTCATGGGCGACGATGCGGGTTTCGGCAGGGCCGTCGTTTACCCGATAAGCCACGCGGCTGCTGAGCGTCACGACGTTTGCCGGGATGTCTTCCCGAAACATCACAACTGCGCTCGAAATCTTCCGTTGAAGGATCGCCGACAAGGCATCGCCGAGGGCAGGTCGGCGCTCCTGCATCACCTCAAGAATGGTGTAGTCCTTGGTGGTCAGTTGGCAGCTATCGATAGTGGGCATGGCACGTCTCCAGCCGGCCCTGTGCAAGGGGTCCGGCGTCAGGCAATTGATCGGGTTTGGAAAGCTACCCCTGTGCCGGGCCAGGATAGGCCGGCGCAGGGGTCACACTCCCGCGATGAGGCTGCCCGCGTGATTGAGGAGACGGATGCCAACGCCCATGTCTAGACGCCCGCAGCGATTGTCGAAGACGCTGGCGCGCGCCGATCGGCACCATCGCCTTCCGGAGCGAGCTGGGTCACGTCAAGCACCAACAATTCGTGCCGGCGTCCGTCCCGGGCGGTCCACATGATAGACTGTCCAGCCGAGAGGCCGATCAGGGCTGTGCCAATCGGCGTGAGGATCGACACCTTGCCTTCGGAGATGTCCGCATCGCCAGGGAAAACCAGCGTCACCGTTTTCCGATCGCCGGTGTCGGGCTTGAAGGTCACAGTCGAACCCATCCGGACGGTGCCGGCGGAGACCCAGCCATCAGCGACGATGCGGGCGCGCTCGAGTTCGGCGAGCAACTCATCTGCCGCCTCCGGATTTCGAACGGCAACGGTGTTCGCGAGCGCCGACAGACGCGCGTGGTCCGACTTCGAAATGCGGATGTTCGGCTTGCGCCGGCTTTTCGTGATGTCTTGCATTTGAGTACTCATGTTTCTGCCTCGCGTCCGAGCCCGGCAAGGGATCGTCAGCGGTTGTCAGTGCGCCGGAAATTTGTTGCTGAATGCGCCGATGCCGCAGGGACTGATGCAACCCTGCGCCAATGTTACATGTTCAATTTTTACATGTTCACCCCTCGGCTCGGGGCGCGCATGGCAGCCGAGACGGGGGTTACGATCCCGCTATGGGGCAAACCCGGAAAAGAAAATCGCGACGGATTTTGGCGACGGTGCTCATACCCTATAGTTGGGGAAGCAATCTGCGAAGTCAAGCCGCGCGGGAGCCAGGCCTGCGGCAAGAGAAGCCGATCAAGCATTTCCGGAGGCCCTTGCAGCACAGTAGAGCCGCCGCCTAGGATGCCACTTCGAATACGCGATAGCATCGTCAACCAGATTACTAGCCAAAGTACTCCCAACGACCGGCGGTTATGATTTCAGGGACGAGGAACAAGGAGCTGCCATGAAAATCCTTGCCGCGACAGATTTTTCCACCCGTTCGCTACGTGCATTGCGGCGAGCTGGCCTTGTGGCTCGGGACGTCAGCGCCGAACTCACGCTTGTCCATGTCGTCGACGACGACCAGCCCGCAGATATACTCGAGCTCGAAAGACGCGAAGCACAGCGATATCTTGAAGAACAAATGGCCTCGATCCCCGAACTGCAGGGGCTCCGCTGCAAGTCCACGGTTGTCGCCGGCGACCCGTTCGACGGCATCCTGAAAGCGGCCGCGGCGAGCTCGGCGGATCTCATTGTAATGGGCGCGCACCGCAAGCAGTTGCTCCGCGATATTTTTGTCGGAACGACCATCGAACGCGTGATCCGTACCGGACCATGCCCGGTCCTCATGGTGAATGCTGAGGTGGAACATTCATACAAAAAGGTGATGGCCGCCGTGGATATGTCGGAGCCGTCCGCACGCGCAATCAGGACGGCGAGGGAAACCGGGCTCATAGGCGACGCCAGTCTTTCGCTGGTCCATGGTTTCGATGCGTTCGCCAAGGGAAAAATGTCCAATGCTGGAATAGGCAAGGACGAGATAGCGCGCTACGTGGCGGCAGAACGTTTGCAGGCGGGTAGGGAACTGGTCGCGTTTCTGGAGGCGAACGACTTTGGCGTCGACAACTGGTCGCTGCGTATCAAGGAAGCAGGCCCCGTCGAAGCAATCATGGAGGCGATCAAGGAGGTGGCGCCCGACCTTCTGGTGATCGGAACGCATGGCCGTTCGGGTCTCATCAAGGTACTTCTGGGCAGCGTGACAGAAAGCATTCTGCGATCGGTCGACGTGGATGTTTTCGCGGTGCCGCCGATCCGAAGTTGATCGTGGCCTACGCGCCAGATGATCGTGGTTGTTCGTCTTGGGATTGCGCGGCCGTCTCGAATGGCGGGACGCCATCGTTGCCTTCGCTGCGGTCCCGGTAAAGCGACGCGCGCGCCAGCAGCATAAGCGAGACGGGTGTCGTGACAGTCACAAACAGTGCGATCAGTATCTCGTGCAGGACAGGTTTCGACTGAAGCACGGAATGAAAGATGATCGAGGCGATCAGAACACCGCCCGTGCCCCAGGTGGTCCCTAGCGTCGGGGCGTGAATTCGTTCGTAAAAGCTTCTGAACCTCAGGAGCCCGACCGACCCGAGCAGGGTCAGCGTCGACCCCAGGATCAAGAAGAACCCCGTGAGCAGAGCAGCCCAGACCGGCAGGTCGGCGACAGGGGTCATTCTATTACCTCGCCGCGCATAAGGAATTTCGCCAGCGCCACGGTCGAGACAAAGCCAAGCAGCGCGATCACCAGGGCAGCCTCGAAATAGACCGTGCTGCCGGCACGGATGCCGAAAGTCAGCAGGAGAAGCATGGCGCCGACATAGAGCGCATCGAAGCTCAGGATCCGGTCCTGCGCGCGCGGCCCCCGAACGAGGCGCAGCAGAGCACATGCCATGGCGGCGACCAGAAGCAATTGAGCGGTGGTGACGGACCATGCGATTATGACGCCGCTCATTCGAAAATCTCCATCAACCGTCGTTCATAACGCTGCTTGATCAGGTCGATCCACGCCTGCTGGTCGATCAGGTCGAGAACATGGATCCGAAGCCTGCCGCTGCCGGCGTGATATTCGACCCAGGCGGTGCCGGGCGTGCTGGTGATGATGCAGGCGAGTACGGCCAACCCAGTCCGGTCGCGCAGGTCGAGCGGGATCATCACGAATCCGGATGTTCGCGTATGCCGCCCGCCTTGCAGGATGATCTCCGCCACGGCGATGTTGGAGCGAAGAATGTCCGCCAGGACGACCAGGACCAATTGCGGGATCAGGTCCCAGCGTCGTATTTTTGGTTTAGCGGGCTGAAGCGCTGCAATGGCCAAGGACGCTGCGAGAGCGATGACGCCGCCGAGAAACACCTGGCCGATGGACAGCCCATTGAGCAGTATCCACATCGCGAGCAGCGAACTTGTCAGCAGCGGATAAGGCAGAAGGGCGATCATTTGTCCCTCGGCGCGTTGGGCCCTGGTATCGGCTGGGTGGACAGAACATCTCGCAAGTAGTCCGCGGGCGAATGCAGCGATTGGGCGGTCGCATCCATGTAGCGCATCATCGGTCCACCCTGGACCGTCATCAACAGGCAGAGCGTCAGGAGGAAGGCTACTGGCGCGATCTCCAGGAGCAGCACGCGGGGGACGGTGCCTTCGATCGGCGCCCAGAAAATCTGGATGCCAGCGCGCATCGTGGCGATCAGGGCGCAGAGGCCGGACAGGATCAGCAACGCGACCAGGACCCATGTCGAGCCCGCGATTAGGCCGCCACCCGCCACAGGATCGGGGCGCACCATCGCGGTCAGCAGCGCGAACTTTCCGACAAATCCCGAAAGCGGTGGCAGGCCCGCGAGCAAGAGGCCGCATGCCGCGAAACAGATGCCGAGAACGGCCAGCGTGCCGGGGATGGCAACGCCGACTTCCTCCTGCTCTGGCACCGGCTCCTCCATGTCGTCGCGATAGGCTTCCATGGTCACCGATAGAACATGCGCGGCTGGGTCCTGCACCCGCTCGACGAGTTCGATCAAGAGAAAGAACGCGCCGATCGTCAGTGTTGAACTGACCATGTAGAAGAGGGCTCCGGCAGTGACTCTCGCATCGGCCATCCCGATCGCGGCCAGCAGTGTGCCGGATGAGACCAGGATGCTGAAGCCGGCGAGCCGGCCCACTGCCTGCGACGCCAACACGCCGATAGCGCCGAAGGCGATGGTGGCCATGCCGCCGAACAGCAGCCACGAGTCGCCAAAGCCCGCTGTGGCGCCGGCGTCCACGCCAAACAGCAACAGGGAAAGCCTCAGCAGGATATAGAAGCCGACCTTGGTCATGATCACGAAGATCGCGGCGACCGGGGCCGCTGCCGCCGAATAAGCGCCGGGCAGCCAGAAGCTCAGCGGCCACATCCCCGCCTTGACCAGGAAGGCGACGCCGAGGACGGCGGCGCCTGCTTCGAGCAGCATTCGATCCGCCGCCGGCACCGCCGGGATTCGCTGCGCAAGATCTGCCATGTTCAGTGTGCCGGTCACGCCGTAGATCAGGCTGACCCCGATCAGAAACAGCGACGAAGCAGCGAGATTGACTGCAATGTAGTGCAGGCCCGCCTTGACGCGGAGCGGCCCCGAGCCATGCAGAACGAGACCATAGGATGCAGCCAGAAGCACCTCGAAGAAGACGAACAGGTTGAACAGGTCGCCGGTGAGGAACGCCCCGTTCAGCCCCATGAGCAGAAACTGGAAGAGCGTATGGAAATGCGGCCCTGCCTTGTGCCAGCGCGCCAGCGAGAAGGCCAGGGAAGCGAGCGCCAGTACGCTGGTCAGAACCAGCATCAGGGCGGACAACCTGTCGAGCACGAGCACGATGCCGAACGGCGCCGGCCAATTGCCGAGCAGATAGACGCCGGTGGTTGCTGACGAAGCAAAGGCATTGTCGACCGAGCGAAGCAGAGCTATGGCGATGACCACCAGCGCAAGCGCCGAGACGATGCTGATCACTGCCTTGACGACATGGCGACGCTCGTCCAGCAGCAGCAGCACGGCCCCTGCCGCGAACGGCAGGACGATCGGCATGATCATGAGATGACCTGCCGTTTCCATCAATTGGGCTCCCTGCCGTCGACATGGTCGCTGCCCGTCAGGCCACGCGATACGAGCAGCACCACGAGGAACAGGGCCGTTGTCGCGAAGCCGATGACGATGGCGGTCAAAACAAGCGCCTGCGGGATGGGGTCGGCGTAGTCCGCTGGGTTGACCACCGCGCCGGATTGGAGAACGGGCGGCGTATTCACCCTGAGTCTGCCCATCGAGAAGATGAACAGATTAACCCCATAGCCGATGAGCGACAGGCCGATGATGACCTGAAAGGTCCGCGGCCGAAGTAACAGCCAAACGCCGGCCCCCGTCAGTACGCCGATCCCGATGGCAAGGATAAGCTCCACTACGCGATTTCCTCGTTGCTTTGCGCCACGATCCGGTATGCGCGCAGTCGGCGGATGGACTGGTGGGCGAGAGCGATCAGCATCAGCACGGTCGCACCGAGAACGAGGCAAAAGACGCCGAGATCGAAAAGGGTCGCGGTAGCCGCCGGCACCGAACCGATCAGTGGCAATTCGACATAACGGGAATACGAGGTCAGGAAAGGGTATCCGAACAGCCAGGAGGCCGCCCCGACGAGGGCCGCCAGGAGAAGGCCGAAGCCGATCCAGTTCACCGGCAGGACCCGCAACCTGTCTTCAACCCAGCGTGTGCCCGCCGCCAGATATTGCAAGATGAAGGCGGCGGCCAATGCGATTCCGGCGACAAAGCCGCCGCCGGGGAGATCGTGGCCGCGCATGAACAGATAGGCGGCGAACACGATGATGACCGGGAACAGCCATTGCATGATCACCGCCGGGATCAGCAAATAGTCGCTCACCGTATCGCCCGCCTCACGGTCGGGCCTGGCTTCGTCGAATGCCCTCTGGACGCGTTGCTGTTCAGGGGATTCGACATTGTCGGGCGCCGGCCGGAACCGGCGAAGCAGGGCGAACACCGTCAATGCGACGATGCCGAGAACCGTGATCTCGCCGAACGTGTCGAAACCCCGGAAGTCCACCAGGATGACGTTGACGACGTTCTTGCCGCCTCCTTCCGAATAGGCCTTTTTCAGGAAGAAGTCGGCGATTGTGACGGGCGGGGTTCGTGTCATAACCGCATAGGCGATAATGGTCATGCCGGTCCCGCACACCACCGCAATGGCCAGATCGCGGTAGCGACGTAGTCTTGCGCCAGTCGTGGCCAGGCCGGGGGCGACGTCTGCCGATCGCTTGGGCAACCAGCGCAATCCCAGAAGGATGAGAACCGTGGTCACCACCTCCACGAGCAGTTGAGTGAGCGCGAGGTCCGGCGCCGAAAACCAGACGAAGGTGGTGCAGGTGACAAGTCCGGCTCCGCCGAGCAGGACAAGGGCGAACAGCCGGTGGAACTTGGCTTGCCACGCGGCGCCAAGGGCGCACACGACGCCGACTGCCCAGATGCCGGCGAAGGTGACGTCGACGCCTTGGACTGTCAGCCGACCAGGATCGAAACCTAGCCTGTAGAGCGGCCAAGCGGCGGCGATGAAGGCCACGACGACCAGCAAGCGAAGTTGCGGCTGGAGCCGACGCGTTCCGAGAAACCTTTCCAGGAAGCGGGCACCTCTCCACGAAACCACCACCAACACGCGCTCGAAGACGCGCTGGCCCCTGAGACGGCGGAAGTAGGGAGGGCCGTCCTCGCAGCGCGCCAGATAGTCCTTCAGCAGCAGATAAAGGATTGCGCCACCGGCAAGCGCCAACACGCTCATGAACAGAGGAATTGTGAACCCGTGCCAGATAGCCAGACTGTACTGTGGCGTCGCGGGTCCCAGGACGGAGGTGACGGCGGTGTGGAGGAACGGACCGATGGTCAGGCCGGGAACGGTCCCAACCAGGAGGCAGGCAAGCACAAGAAGTTGGATCGGAAACCGCATGAAAAACGGCGGTTCGTGAGGTTCGCGAGGCAGCTCAGCCGGCAGCGGTCGGAAAAACACGCTGTGGATGAACCGTGCCGAGTAGGCAACAGCGAAAGCGCTGCCCAGGACGGCAGCATAGGGCGCGGCGGTATCGAGAATGGAATCGGCGTGCGTTTCGATCGCCTCGGCGAAGAACATTTCCTTGGAGAGAAATCCATTCAGGAGGGGGACGCCAGCCATGGCCGCGCTTGCCACCATGGCGAGCGTCGCGGTGTAGGGCATGACACGGAAAAGCCCGCCCAGCCGCTGCATGTCGCGCGTTCCGGTCTCATGGTCGATGATACCGGCGGCCATGAACAACGAGGCTTTGAACGTGGCGTGGTTCATCATGTGGAAGATGGCAGCGACGGCACCCAGCGGGCTACCGAGGCTGAGCAGAAGTGTAATCAGACCGAGATGGCTGATGGTCGAGTAGGCGAGCAAACCCTTAATGTCCCGCTGGAAGATCGCAAAATAAGCTCCCAAAACGAAAGACATCATGCCGGCGAAGCCGACGATCCAGAACCATTCGTATGTCCCCGCAAGCACCGGCCACAGGCGCGCCAACAGGAACACGCCGGCCTTCACCATGGTCGCTGAGTGCAGGTAGGCCGAGACCGGGGTCGGTGCGGCCATGGCGTTGGGCAGCCAGAAGTGAAACGGAAACTGCGCGCTCTTGGTGAACCCCCCGAGCAGCACAAGAACCAGGATGGGCACATAGAGATCGTGGGAGCGGATAAGGTCGCCCGACGCCAAAACACGATCGAGGTCGTAGCTGCCAACGGCATGGCCAATCAGCAGGAAGCCGGCCAACAGACCGATGCCGCCGATGCCGGTAATCGTCAGCGCCATGCGGGCGCCGTCGCGGGCACTGGCGTTGTGGTGCCAATAGCCAATCAGCAGGAAGGAAAAGATGCTGGTCAGTTCCCAGAATACGACCAGCAGGATCAAGTTTCCGGAAATGACGACCCCGAGCATCGATCCCATGAACGCGAGAAAGAACGAAAAGAACCGCGGAACCGGGTCTTCCGGGGCCATGTAGTAGCGCGCATAAATGACGACGAGGAAGCCGATGCCGCTTATGAGCATGGCGAACAGCCAGGCAAATCCATCCATTCGCAAAGTGAAATCAAGGCCAAGCGTCGGAAGCCATTCGATATCGCTACGCACCACACCTCGACCGAGTACCGAGGGATAAAACATGACCGCCAAACCCAGACAGGTAAACGACGCGGCGGCGGCGAGGACAGCTGCGGCGTTGCGAGCCTTTGTCGGGAGCATGAGAGCGGCAAGGCTGCCTACGAAAGGCAGGACGATCATCAGTATCAGCGCTGTGTCGTCTGTCATCTATTGGAGCCCAAAGTCTTCGGAGACAACCACTGCCTGGCTCCGCCCATTATGGTTCTCCGGTGACATTGGGCAAGGCATTGATTGGCGGGTTCCCAGAACACCTGTCCGCGCCGCGCGATGACCACTCAGTTGGAGGCAGAAGCAGTTTGCGAGGTCGCTGACATCGATCAAGGATCCGAGCGCCATGTGGATGGGAGCGCTCGGTGCGGACTCTCAAGAAAGGTGGCGTTCGGCTGCTTCCGGCATGCCGTCAGCGGCCCCTGCCGTCAGTTGCTATCCGATCCGTTTGACGCACGCCTAGTCGTGGCGGGCGCCAAGCAAGGTGGCTATCACCAGTTCTCGTCCGGCCCTGTTTATCCCGGTCCCGCCCGGTCTTTCTTCCGCCAGTCCGAGGAAGACAAGGCGTTCGGCCAAGGGTTTCGATAAAGAAGGGTAAGGTCCGCGGTTCATTCGTTTGAGCGCCGTTTGCTCGTCCTCGGTGAGATCGTCCCAGATAACCGTCATGAAGGGCTTCCTTCCTCGCGCCTGCGCAGCCAAGCGGGATCTGAACTGCCCAGCAGCGGACTGTGAACGTGGAACCATCGGCTCAGAAGACCTATGGAACGGCGTCCGTTCCGACGATGCCGCCTTCATTTTCCAGGACGCCAATTCGTCTGACTTCGGAGCGGTTGAGTTTCAGGCGAACGCCGACACCGCCGCCGTTTTCCGCGATGAAAACGGCGCCGGCGTTTTCAAGCGCGGTTTGCAGCGTGTCGCAGATATCCTGGTCGGGAAGGTTGATCCGGCGCTCGAATTCCTCGATGACCAACGCATCCACACCTGAATTGCTTGAGAGCTTGTCACGGGTCCATTCGACCAGCGCGCGAGCGGCACGGCATTGAGCACCAGTGATCATCATAATCTCCTGTTACCGCGTTCGGGGCCGAAATCACCGCTTGCTAAGAGCCGGGACAATCGAGGGCGCGATGGCTTCGGCCCATCAGAGATGCATATCGATTCCGAAAAGGGAAGGGCTGTGCACGCGCTGCAATCGAAATTCTGATGCAAAATAATTGTGCTAAAGCGGCAATAAATTTCGTTTGTCTTGTAGGTAAGGACGAGTGAAGCTCGCGCGTAACGAAATTGACACATTCGGTGCCAGCCAGCAGGTCTAAACGCCACGGGAGTTCTTGGCGTTGTCGCGCGAGGGGCACCTGGGCTCGACGATGACAATAATGGACAGGCTTGAACACGATTTCGGCAGAATACTTTCCGGCAGGGACATCCAGTGTCATGTAGTAGGGCAAATGGTATCTGCCAGCCTCGATGTAGATGGCCGCATTCCAATTGCTCTCGTAGATGGCAGTGCTCTCAAAAGACGGCTCCGAGAGGAACTGCTCCTGCAAGCACAGACCCGGCTGCCGATCACCTATGCAAGACTGGCCGAGAGCATAGTTGGTTCAGACGCAACAGGGGTGATTCGGGATGTGCTCGAACAACTGATGGACGACGATGCGGACGAAGGCCTGCCATTGCTTGCGGCTGTTGCCGTGAAGGCGCTCGAACCCGGTTTGCCCGCTCACTGGTTCTTCCGGAAAGCCGAGGATATGGGGCTGTTCGCTGGCGATCCGACCAATCTGGAAGCCTATGCTTTCCATGCGAGGGAGTTCTATCGCGCGATCCACCTCCATGCTGGCAACGGGCAAGTCTCTGGAACGACCTTGCCGCCGGTTCTGCCGCCCGCAGACAGGTTAAGGAGAACGAAATGCTGACCGCCAAGGACGTCATGACGTCACCTGTTATTGCGGTAGGGCCTGACAGTACGGTGGATGAGGTCGGCGATATTCTCCTGTCGTACGGGATCAGCGCCGTGCCGGTGATTGATCGAGGTGCGCTGCTGGGCATCGTCAGTGAAGGAGAGCTGATCCGCCGGGCAGAGATCGGTACAGCCCCGCAACATCGTTCCTGGTGGCTTCGGCTTTTCGCCAACAACGCCGCCCTTGCGGAAGGCTATGTCAAGTCTCATTCCGAGCATGTGACCGACGTCATGACAAAGGACGTTGCGACTGTGGTCGAGAGCACGCCAGTCGTCGAGATCGCAACCCTGCTTGAACACAATCGGATCAAGCGTGTTCCGGTGCTGCGCGACGGACAGATTGTGGGGGTCGTCAGTCGTGCCGATCTGGTGCGGGCGCTGGTCGTCGCCAGGAAACGTTGGCGCGCTCCGGTGTCGCAGGACGACAGCAGCATCAGGCTGGAGATTATTGAAGCCTTGCGATCCGAATCATGGCCCTCGACCGGAAGGTCGGACGTGACCGTGACCAACGGCGTAGTTACGTTCTCGGGAGCTTACCTGTCCGAGCAGGAGCGCAAAGCCACGCTCATCCTGGCTGAAAACACCGCTGGCGTGCGGGCTATCGATGATCACCGCATTCCCCTCGATATGACCTACGGTGTGGTCTGAAGGGCCGGATAAGCGCTGGACCAGAGCATGCCCTTGACACAGACAGCCCCGATTTCCGACGAGCAGATTCGACAACTCGTCGACTCCTTCTACGACAAGATCCGCGCCGACGCGGATCTCAGGCCGATTTTCGAGCGCGTCGTTGCCGGCGATTGCGAAACGCGTCTGGCGAAGATGTACGAAGTTTGGTCCTCGGTCATCCTGACCAGCGGATTCTACAAGGGAAGTCTCGTCGCGGTCCGCAAGCACATGGGTGGGTTGGAGATCGGTCGGCTCGACCGGTGCCTCGCCTTGTTTGGCGAAAGTTGCGACGAATTGCTGGACAGGGAGACTGCGGGACTGTCTTGGCTGAAGGCCGCCCATGTCGCCGAAAGTCTGAAGCTGTTATTGTTCTGTCGCCCTGACCGGCCATGGCTGAGAAACGCCTCATGACGTTCGTGGTCACCGACAATTGCATCAGATGCAAATACATGGACTGCGTGGAAGTCTGTCCCGTGGACTGTTTCTATGAAGGCGAGAACATGCTCGTCATCCATCCCGATGAATGCATCGACTGCGGCGTCTGCGAGCCAGAATGCCCGGCGAAAGCCATTTTTCCCGATACCGTGCCTGGTCTCGACGATTGGCTCGCGCTGAACGCCGAGTATGCGTCTGCGTGGCCCAATATTGCGGTCAAGCGTGATCCACCCGCCGACGCCAAGGCGTTCGACGGTGAAGCAAACAAGCTCGCGAAATATTTTTCACCCGAAGCCGGGCTAGGCGACTGATCAAGATGAACGCATATACCCACCAGCCGTCGCCCCTGTATCTGGGCGTCGACACCGGCGGCACGTATACCGATGCCGTGCTGTGGTCAGAATCTACAGGCATCGTGGCCAAGGCCAAATCGCTGACCACACGGCACGATCTTGCCGAGGGCATCGCCGGTGCCGTCGACGCTGTTTTATCCGAGGCTGCCATCGAACCCGGCGCGATCAAGCTCGTCTCCATGTCGACCACGCTCGCAACCAACGCCCTCGTCGAAGGGCAGGGCGGACGGGTCGCGCTGGTGATGATCGGTTTCGCCGAAGCCGACCTTGACCGGAACGGATTGTCAAAGGCTCTCGGCTCCGATCCCGTGATCTTTTGTCCGGGCGGACATGACGTCCACGGCGATCCGCGTCCGCTGGTGCTGGACGCTCTCGTGGCTGCGCTGCCGTCTCTCGCCGACACGGTTTCAGGCATCGCCGTGGCCTCCTATTTTGCGGTTCGCAATCCCGAGCATGAGGTCGCGGTACGTGACGTCATTCGCGAGCGTACCGGGCTTCCGGTGACCTGTTCGCATGAGCTGTCGTCGAAACTCGGCGGCCCGCGACGGGCGATGACCACGCTTCTCAACGCCCGGTTGATCTCGATGATTGATCGTCTTGTCGACGCCACCGAAGGCTTTCTGGCAAGACGCGGGATCGTCGCTCCGCTCATGGTCGTGCGCGGCGACGGCGCGCTTATCACCGCAGAATTCGCCCGCGCCCGGCCGATCGAGACCATCCTGTCAGGACCAGCGGCCAGCCTGGTTGGAGCCCGGTACATGACCGGTATTGATGACGGAGTGGTGTCCGACATCGGCGGCACCACCACCGACATCGCCGTTCTGGACGGCGGTCGCCTGCGGCTCGACCCGGAAGGCGCTACCGTCGGCGGAATGCGAACCATGGTGGAAGCCGTCGCCATGCGCACCTTTGGCCTCGGGGGAGATTCGGAAGTCTCGCTCCATGAGCGGTCGCTGACTTCGACGATCGTGCTCGGCCCCCGTCGACTCGTGCCGCTGGCGCTCGCCGCTGTGAAGCACGGCGATGCCATCCATAATGGCCTCAAGCGGCAATTGCTCAGCCCCAACACCAGCCGGCTGGACGGCCGCTTCGCGTTGTGCACAGGTGTCCCCGAGCGTCTGGCTGCGGGCCTGACCGTTACCGAGGCGCGGCTCTATGCCCACATTTCGGCAATTCCCGCCGCGCTCGATCGGCTGCTCGTATCGACATCGCAGGTCGCAACACTCAATCGCCTGGTCGCGCGTGGTCTGGTGCATATTGCGGGCTTCACGCCATCCGATGCGGCCCATGTGCTCGGCCGGCAAGGGAATTGGGATCCTGTCGCGGCT
>NZ_RZQP01000129.1:0-17718 GCF_003998165.1 Mesorhizobium sp. M7A.F.Ca.US.007.01.2.1
GGCTGATCCTGAGCAACACCTCGTCGCATCTGGCGCCGGCAAGCTATTTCGACGAGCGGATCGCTGCGGTGCGCCAGGCGCGGGACATGTCGGAAACCGCCGAGACGTTCCTGAGCAACTGGTTCCCCGCGTCGCTGGTTGCCGCCAACGAGCCTGTGGTCGAAGACTTTCGCGCCATGCTGCTGGCTATCGACCGGCAGGGCCTGGCGGGTCTGTTCGCGGCGGTTCGCGACGCGGACCTTCGCCGCACCGTGGCACTGATACCCCGGCCGACGCTGGTGATCGCTGGTCGGCACGACACGGTGACGGCAGCCAGCCACAGCGAGCTGATCGCCGCGACGGTACCCGGCGCGAAGCTGGTTGTGCTGCCTGCGGTCCATCTGTCGAACATCGAATATCCGGCGGAGTTCATCCAGGCTGTCATCGATTTCTGCGCGGAGCCGAGTGCCGCGACGGCAAAGGCATCCGGCACCAGCCCGGCGGTTGCCGAGCGTTCAAAGGACGCTGCGGTTCACAAGGGCGGGCGCCAGCCGGAGCCTGCGTCAATGTGAGCGCCGGGCCGAGCGGAGCCATCTGGCGAGAAGCTTTTCAACGCCTTTCGGAACGATCCCGTCACCTTGCCATTATCAGCACGAAGGCAGGCTCGGACAGGCAAACGCCGTAACCGACCTTAGAGACGGCCGGCGACGCACCACTTTCGGGCGCCGACACGAACACGCCGGAGGAAAGCGATGACTGGACGCAAAACCCACGATCAACAAATTCGCATCATTGAAGAGCGGGAAAACACAAAGAACGCCGGCAAGGATTTTGATGCCGAGGCGGATCTGAAACGATCAGCGGCGGAACGCGAAGCACTGCGCAAGGGAGCGGACATGAGGACCGATACACCGGACCTCGTCGATCCAGACGACCGCAACATGCTTCGCGGCAAGAATCAGGAAAGCGCCCATCACAAGAACCGTGCCGACGACTAAAGCGCGTCACGGACCAGCAACGCTCCTGGAACATTCGTCATAGATTGGAGGCAGCCCATGGCACACGGCAGCAAGAAGCACATCGGAGCAGGTTCACAAGGAAAGGGTTCCGGCACAGGCGCCATGACCGTGACGCCAAAAGACAAGCTCGAAGAAAACAAGGTTCTGTCCAATCGCGACAAGGCACAGCATTCCAAAGAACGCGGTTTGGACTCCAGGCAGGTCGCGACCGAGCAGCATCAGGATCATGCCGCCAACCGTTTGCGGGACTGACGCCCGACAGGGGCGCCAGCCTCGGCCTGGCTGTCCGGGGAGCCGCCAGATTCGTGCCATCTCTATTTGACACCGAGGCTTTCGGGCCAGAGCGCCTGGATTTCCTTCGGCAGCGCATCGCGCACCTTAGCCGATTGGCCAAGATCAATATGCCGTGCAAGAACTCGGAACACCGAGCGTGCTGCATCCTCGGGATCGACGGGGCGGATCGATTTCAATTCCTCGCCGATGTGCTGCGAGAAGTTTTCCAGGGAGCGCGTTTTGTCCGGCTCGGCTGCGGGCCGGTAGTGGTCGTAATAGGCGCCGCGCACCAGGAGCGGCAGTTCCGCCCCAAGTTTGGCCGCAAGCCCGATCTGCAGCCTGTCCCTTACGGTCCGCAGGACCGCGCCCAATATGTGCCATGCAATTCGCCGATCCGGACCATGATCGTCCATGATCTCGTCGAGCCAGATGTTGGTTGTCTGCAGCGTCCTGTCAAAGACATCCAAACCGGTAGCGCTCATCATCGCCTCCTCATCAAATTCATGTCTGGTTTCGAAACGATGCTCAGGGACAATCGTTTCGCTATCTGTCGACAAAATTGGCTCGGCCTGTGATCCGGCTCTGCCCCGGGATCCACGGTAGCGGTCTTGGTTGCGCCGGAACCCCTTCCGAAGCAGTTCGTTCCTGGGTGGGCGGCTTTGAGGAGCTGGTTGCGCGTCCTGCAACGGGTTTTTTGCGATGCCTGCAAGGAAGACAAAAACCACTGAAGGCGAGAACCGACAGCAACTCCTGCAGATGATGACGACGGAGCATTTGGTGCTGGGGACCGCCAGGGCGGCGACTATTCAGGAGGCGAATCAGCGCGCAAATTTGTTCCTGACTTCGGTATCCAGCGCCACGATCGCCCTTGCTTTCGTGGCCCAGGTGACGAGGATGGGGCTTCCTTTCATGCTGTTCAGCCTGATCCTGTTGCCGTGCCTCTACTTCATTGGGCTGGTGACATTCGTCAGGGCTGTGCAGGTGGCCATCGAAGACATGGTCCACGCCCGCGGCATGGCACGCATCAGGCACTGCTACACCGAGCTCACCCCTTCGATGGCGCGCTATCTGGTTCACTCCACCCATGACAACCAAACGGCTCTGCTGGCCGATGTCGGCCTCAAGCCAAGGCCCTGGCAAGCGTTCGCCGGAACCGCAGGGATGGTGAATGTCGTCAACGGTGCCATCGCCGGTGTCTTTGCCGGCGTGATGCTCAAGGTTGTCGTTGGCTCGATGGTCAGTCTCGCCGTGACTGTCGGCATTTTTGCGGTGAGCAACTGGTGCCTGTGGCAACATCACAGGCGCAGTTGGGCAAGCGCGGAACACAAGCTGAAGGTGCTGTTTCCAAACGTGCCGGACAGCGACGGCGAGGCGCGGATCGGATAACCCGTTCGAGAGGGGCAGGAGCATCAACTCGCGCTAGGCGGAAACCTCAAGCACGATCTTGCCACGCACATGCTCATTTTCCAGCCGTTCTTCCGCTTTGGCGACCTCTCCAAGCGGGTAGGTGGCTTGCACGAAGGGGGTGACCTTGCCGGCCTCGATGAGGCGGCCGATCTCGGCAAGATGCGCCGCATTCGGCTCGGCCAGGTAGGAGACGCCACGCGCCCGACGCAAGTTTGCCTTTTCCTGCGACGGTTGGGAAAGCGTGGAAACGAGCGTCCCGCCAGGCTTGAGCACCTCCCAGGAGCGCTCCTGCGTGTCGCCCGCGACAAGATCGAACACCAGGTCGACCGCATCGACGACCTCTTCGAAACGCTGATTCTTGTAGTCGACCGTCTGATCGGCGCCAAGCTCACGCACGAAAACGACGTCCTCGGCGGAAACGGTTGTCGCGACGAACGCGCCCGCGGCCTTGGCCAGCTGGATCGCCAGATGACCGACGCCGCCGGCGCCGCCATGGATGAGAACCCGTTGTCCGGATTTGAGGCCGCCATGATCGAAAAGGCCTTGCCATGCGGTGATGCCGGCAAGCGGCACCGCCGCGGCTTCGACATGGCTTAGACGATCCGGTTTGGCAGCCGCCTCCGTCGCCTTGACCACGACATATTCGGCATTGCCGCCCCGGTCATGACCAAGCATCGCAAACAACGGGTCGCCCTTCTTCAACGTATGCGCCCGCGTACCGCATATTTCCACCGTGCCGGATACGTCGCGCCCGAGCGTGACCGGCAGGGTCTCGCTCACCGACCCTTCGCGGGTCTTGTAGTCGATCGGATTGACGCTTGCGGCGCGGACCCTGAGCACAACCTCGTCGTCAAGGGGCTGAGGCGAGGGGACCTGATCGATCGAAAGAACCTCAGGTCCGCCAAAAGCGTGGATGCGGATTGCTTTCATGTCGGCATACCTCCTGTTGTCTGGCTTTCGGCGACGCTGTCTGCAGGGCTGTCGTCAGCGGCTGTGCAGCCGAGGTTGCGGCGGCAGGCACGCTGGCCTCCCGGCGGGCCACCGTCAGATGATTTTCCACCATCATCGGCGACCCAGCGGGATGCCAATTTGTCGGCGGCCAATCCGTCACGATCAGGCCGCCGCAAGGACGCCCAGTCCTGCTAGGCCGTAGACTGCGTCGGCGGGTTCTGGTTCATCATCCACAGCTCGATCGCAGCCAGAACCGCGACCAGAACGCCGATTACAACATGCACGCCCATGGCTGTGGTTGCCTGGAATCCAAGCACCCAGGGAGACACGACTACCCAAAGACCCACAACGAGGTTCAGCCATTCCTCCCAGACAGCAAAGGCGAAGAGGGCGGCAACCGAAAGCACGACAATCACGATGCCGCTGCCCATGGCATTCTGGGACTGTGTCCCTGCCGCGAAGGCGAATATCCATGGAGAGAAGAAGAGAATTGCTCCGAGGACCAGATTTGCTACGTCACAGAGCTTGGCATTTGACCATTGGTTCATGATTTTCTCCATCAAGCGTGCTCTCCACGCTTCCGAAGCTCAATCGGCGGCCTTGAAACCGTCGGTCACATGGCGGCAAGGCTACAACCAGACTTGCTGGCTTTCTAACTGGAGAGCAGGCCGTTGGTTCCAACCAATCGGCCTGGCACGGCACCGGGAACTCTCCTCGCCAGGAGCATTCAGCCACTCCCGATCCGTTCGCGACATACAACGCGGCGGGAAGATGCGAGGCGCAGGCGATTACCCATGTGATCGCCTCTCGATCATAGTCGTCACCCGGAGCGCCAGTCCTCGAAGAAGACGTTCAATGTAAGCGTGATGTGTTCGCGTTCTGGCAGCCTTCTGTGCCGCTTCCTTCCTGCCGCGGGTACCCTTGGTCCGCACTGCCTTGCGCGCGGCGGCGGAACGACCGGATGCGCCTTTCGTTTCGGCGGCCTTCTCGGCGGCGGCCGCCCGCGCCATGGGCGCGCGTTGTCTCTGGGGACCAACGCGCCGAGGTTACAAATGAACCTATCCCAGCCTTTGGCTTGCCGACATCGACGACGCGCGGGGAGTCAGACGCTGGCAAACCTCGGAGATCGGGATCGATACCGGTTCACGACGGGTTGCTGATCAATGCGCATGGTTCGCATGCCGAAGCGGACGTCACGGCTGCGTGCAAATCGGCACTGGCTGCGGCGGCGGTGCCGGATGATCCTTCCTGTATTGGGCGATGATCGGCTCGAGGGTCTTTCGCGGCCAGAATTTCGGTGTGCCGATTTCCTTCAGGCAGGACGCGTTCCAATAGGCGCCCGGCTGTGAATGGTTGGCTGCGACCGCGGCGATGTCGCGCGATTCCGGGTAGATGTAGAGCGTCGTCGGATTGTCCTTGACCATCGGGATAATCTGCTGCGCATCCGCCGGCGACCAACTGGTGCAGCCATTGCTGCGGCCGCCGGCATAATCCACCAGCTTGCCGAACGGTACGAAGCCGTCATGGTCGGCATGCGAGCTGTTCGGATTTTTGCGCAGGCACAGGCCGTGCAGCACCTGGGCCGCGTGGCCGCCGATCACCCGCTGCCTGGCGTTCGCGGCTTCGCCTTCGCCGTCGAACTGGATGAAGGTGCGCTGGAAAGCCACGTCCCGTTTCGCACCAGTGCGGTAATAACCCTTGAACGAGGTTTTCGCCTCGCGGGTCATATAGGCGCCGCCGGCCGTCAACGATGAATCCATCGCATTGCCGAAGTTCCTAGCGCACCGCTTGCCATTCGAAAAATCGACGACGCCCTTCAGATTCCGCCCGCTGCCATGACCCGACGAAATCGCGCGGAAGGACTCGCTGGCCTCGCAGATGACGTAGTAGCGGCGGCCGAGCACGCCATTGCCCAGATCGCTGGGGCGTGTCGCATCCATGGCGAAGTAGCAGGGGTTCTTGACGGCCCCTTGGGCGACCTTCTTCCGATAAAGCGCGCGGGCTCGTTCGAGGACAATTTGTGAGATCTGGCCCTCGCTGTTGCCGACATGAGCCTGCAACCAGGCCGGAACGTCAGATGATGCGGCAAAGGATCGAGCCGACACCGTCACGGCGATGACGGCGACGAAAAAGCTGGCGACGACGCCCAGACAAACAGATCTCAACCGCACCGGATCAATTCTCCTGTCGAAGCGAATGGCGATTTCTTGCGGTATTGCCGCGAGAATCGATCATAGATGGCCTCGCATTATCAGGCGAAACACATCTTGTTTAGCGCGCCCGCATGAAGATCCGCAAAGCAGGTCGACGCATGCAACGGCCCTACGCCGACATGCTGGCTCCAGGCTTGCGGCGGACGTCTTCGTATCCTTGAAGCAGGGCAACGAACTCGGGTTGGCGGGTTCCTTCGAGCTCGTCGGCGCGTTGGCTGACGGAGCATCAAACGAAAAACCCGCCTGTGCGGCGGGCCATCGGCGCAAATCAGCACCATGGACAAATATGTACCATAGCTGAGTGCAGGGAGTCAAGAAAAAATTCCTATCGCGAAAAGCCGCGGGTTCGGAACCTGATCTCTCGAGTTCCGCGATTTTCGATACGCAGGGATTGAGCTATCATCTGATTCTGGCGTGGCTCACGCCTCCTCCCTCCGCCGGGAAAGCATCATCCATGCAGGGCTCTCTCATCACCGAACCAACTGTTCGAGCGCTTGGCATAAGGAGGGGTTGCGAAAACGGCTCGCACCAGGAGGTTTGTCATGAAGCTGTCCGCGCCCATCTATCATCTGAAGCGTCAAGCCAGGCTGTTGTCCCGCGAGGCCAAAATTCCGCTCCACGAAGCGCTTGACCGTGTTGCAGTACGGGAAGGCTTCGCCAGTTGGAGCCTGCTTGCGGCCAAGGCAGCCGGGGCGGCGCCTGCCGGCACACTGTTTGCGCAACTTGCGCCCGGCGATCTGGTCCTGGTGGGTGCACGACCCGGCCACGGCAAGACGCTGATGAGTCTCGAACTGGCAATCGAAGCCATGAAGTCCGGCAGTCGGGGCGTGTTCTTCACGCTGGAGTATACGCAGCGGGATGTGCTCGACCGATTTCGAGCCATCGGGGCAGACCCGGTGCAGTTCAACGACCGGTTCGTGTTCGACAATTCCGACGCCATCAGCGCCGACTACATCGTCAAGGCATTGGGCTCGGCGCCGCGCGGCACGCTGGTGGTGATCGACTACCTGCAACTGCTCGACCAAAAGCGGCAAAATCCGGAGCTGATGGCGCAGGTTCGCACGCTGAAAGCGTTTGCCGGCGACAGGGGATTGATCCTCGTCTTCATCTCGCAGATCGACCGGTCCTACGACCCGGCGCAGAAGCCGGTTCCCGATATCGGCGATGTGCGGTTGCCGAACCCTCTGGATCTGTCGCTGTTCAACAAGACCTGCTTCCTGAACAAGGGCGAGATCCGGTTCCACGCGGCAGGCTGACGATCGGGTCAGCCAAGCCTTCATTGGGCGGCTGCTACCAAGTTCAGCTCAACCGATGCCGGATTGTGCTGCGCGCGCAACGTTTCGGCCGCCTGGCGAACCACTTCGGATATAAGCATCAGCTGTTTGGCGATCGGGCTTGTCTTGCGCCAGATCATGCCGATCGTCCGCGACGGTTGGGGGTTGGCAAAGTGGGCGACAGACACCGCCGCCGAGCGCGTCTCCACCGGCACGGCCATTTCGGGAATCAAGGTGACGCCGACACCGGCGCCGACCATCTGCACCAGGGTCGACAGCGAGCTGCCGTCCAGCAACTCCCTTGGCCGCGCCGAATGCATGTTGCAGAACGACAGCGCCTGGTCGCGAAAACAATGGCCTTCCTCCAGCAGGAGCAGCCGCATCTCGCGCAGCATTTCGCGGTTGGGGACCGGCTTTCCCTCGTCCTCGCCGGGCCGGACCAGCACGAAGTTCTCGGCAAACAGCACGATTTCCGTCAGCGAGGGTTCCGACACCGGCAAGGCGACGATGGCCGCGTCAAGCCGGCCGTCGGCCAGTTCCTGGATCAGCTTTTGCGTTTGCGTTTCGCGCACGTGGATATCGAGCCCGTCATGCATGCGGGCGAGGTTGCCGATGATGGCAGGCAGGAGGTAGGGTGCGATCGTCGGGATCACGCCGATGCGCAACCGTCCCACCAGCCGGTCGCGCGAGGCGCGGGCCAGATCCGTCAGCTCATCCACCGAGCGCAGGATGTCGCGGACGCGCAAGGCGAATTCCTCGCCGAAATTGGTCAGCCGGACCTGGCGTGGGCCTCTTTGGAAAAGCTCCGTGCCCAGCGTTTCCTCCAACTCCCGGATCTGCACCGAGATGGCGGGCTGCGAGATCGAGCAGGCATCGGCGGCGCGGCCGAAATGATTGTGCCGGGCCAGCGCCTCGAAATAACGCAGCTGCTTCAGCGTCAGGTTTGTCATAATGTCATCTTATCGCTGCAATCAGGAAATCCAACTTAAATTAATCAAGCGGCTTTGCTATAGGAGTCGTAACGAAGATGAGGAGCAGCCGGGACCGCCTGGTGAGGCGCATGCCCGCAGCAACAGGACATCCAACATATTCGGTCGCGTATCGGGCTCAGGTCATCGCGCCAGCCATGAAACGGACCGCCTACAGGGACATTTTTGTGTCCCTGTTCACGCAGCAGTTGAACAGCTCAACACAGCCACGATCGGAGAGAAGAACATGGACGCACAGACCGATGATCCCAGTGCCGGCAAATGCCCCGTTGCGCACGGATCCTCCAGCAGGACGAACCGTGACTGGTGGCCGAACCAACTGGACCTTGGCGTTCTCCATCAGCAGTCGAACCTTTCGGACCCGATGGGCGAAGAGTTCGACTATGCCGAGGAATTCAAGTCGCTCGATCTCGATGCGGTGATCAAGGACCTGCACCAGGTGATGACGGATTCGCAGGATTGGTGGCCGGCCGACTTCGGCCATTACGGGCCGCTGTTCATCCGCATGGCCTGGCACAGTGCCGGCACCTACCGCATCGGCGACGGCCGTGGCGGCGCCGGGGCCGGCCAGCAGCGTTTTGCTCCGCTCAACAGCTGGCCGGACAATGCCAATCTCGACAAGGCGCGCCGGCTGCTGTGGCCGGTCAAGCAGAAATATGGGCGCAAGATCTCCTGGGCCGACCTGCTGATCCTCACCGGCAACGTCGCGCTGGAATCGATGGGCTTCAAGACCTTCGGTTTCGCTGGCGGCCGCGCCGACGTCTGGGAACCCGAACAGGACGTCGATTGGGGTTCGGAAACCAAGTGGCTCGACGACAAGCGCTACTCCGGCGACCGCGAACTCCAGGGCCATCTCGGCGCCGTCCAGATGGGACTGATCTATGTCAATCCGGAAGGGCCGAACGGCAAGCCGGATCCGCTGGCCTCGGCACGCGATATTCGCGAGACGTTCGGCCGCATGGCCATGAACGACGAGGAGACCGTGGCGCTGATCGCCGGCGGCCACACCTTCGGCAAAACCCACGGCGCCGGCGATGCCTCGCTTGTGGGTGCGGAGCCGGAAGGCGCCGGCATCGAGGCGCAGGGCCTCGGCTGGTCGAGCAAGCATGCCACGGGCATCGCCGGCGATGCCATCACCTCGGGCCTCGAGGTGACCTGGACCACGACGCCGACCAAGTGGAGCAACAACTTCTTCGACAATCTGTTCAACTTCGAATGGGAGCTGACCACGAGCCCGGCGGGCGCTCATCAGTGGACGCCGAAGGGCGGCGCCGGCGCCGGAACCGTGCCGGATGCCCACGATCCGTCCAAGCGCCGCGCGCCTGCCATGCTGACGACCGATCTCGCGCTGCGGGTCGATCCGGCCTACGAGAAGATCTCGCGGCGCTTCCATGAGCATCCGGACCAGTTCGCCGACGCCTTTGCCCGCGCATGGTTCAAGCTGACCCATCGCGACATGGGTCCGGTCGTTCGCTATCTCGGCCCGCTCGTGCCCAAGGAAGAACTGATCTGGCAGGATCCGATCCCCGCGGTCGACCACGAACTGGTCGGCGAGCAGGACATTGCGTCGCTGAAGGCGAAGATCCTGGCATCGGGCCTGTCGGTTTCCGAATTGGTCTCGACGGCGTGGGCCTCGGCCTCGACGTTCCGCAATTCCGACAAGCGCGGTGGTGCCAATGGTGCACGCATCCGGCTGGCGCCGCAGAAGGATTGGGAGGTTAACCAGCCGGCGGAACTGTCGAAGGTGCTGGCCAGGCTGGAAGCCATCCAGAAGGAGTTCAACGCGGCACAGACCGGCGGGAAAAAGATCTCGCTGGCCGACCTCATCGTTCTCGGCGGTGTCGCCGCTGTCGAGAAGGCGGCGAAGGATGGCGGCCACGAGGCCAAGGTGCCGTTCACGCCGGGTCGCATGGATGCTTCGCAGGAACAGACGGATGTCCATTCCTTTGCCGCGCTCGAGCCGAAAGTCGATGGCTTCCGCAACTATGTCAGGGGCAAGCAGCCGATGTCGGTCGAAGCCATGCTGGTCGACCGGGCGCAATTGCTGTCGCTGACCGCACCCGAAATGACGGTGCTGGTCGGCGGTCTTCGTGTGCTCGGCGCCAACACGGCCAACTCGAAGCACGGCGTGTTCACCGACCGGCCGGGTACGTTGACCAACGACTTCTTCGTCAACCTGCTCAGCATGAACACGGTCTGGGATCCGGCCGCCGGCTCCGACGAAGTCTACGAGGCGCGTGACCGCAAGACCAAGGCGGTCAAGTGGACCGGCACCCGTGCCGACCTGATCTTCGGCTCGCACGCCCAATTGCGCGCGCTTGCCGAGGTCTACGGGTCGGCGGACGCCAAGGCGAAATTCACCAGGGATTTCGTTGCGGCATGGACCAAGGTGATGAACGCCGACCGCTTCGACATCGCCTGAGATCGCTAAAGGTGCTCCGGCGCGGCCGCGCCGGATCGCCGGTCCTCCCAAGGACACAACGCCAGGGCCGCGTTTCCAGTGATGGGAGCGCGGCCTTTGTCGTATGGGGCCGCGCTTTGGTGGACCGTGCCTCCCTGGTCAAGCATGCTATTTTGTGGGCATCGCGTCTGCACCGGTGCACCATGATCGAAATCGTCAAACCCGCGTTCGAACATCTGCCGTCCTACAAGGCGGCACTCGAACGCGGCTGGTCGCCGGACAATGTGCGATTGCTGGAAGCGACGCGCGAGCAGCTTGCGGCAATCGAAAGGGATCCCGTGGCTTTTCTCGCCGACCTCGATGATCCCCAGGCCAGGGGCGGTCCGATCACCTTGCCTGACGGCAAAAAGGTGCCGCGCCTGCCAGGCTTCCGCCGCTGGATCTGGGACGGCGAGGCGTCGGGCTCGATCGGCTTTCGCTGGCAGAAGGGTACGTCGGACCTGCCGCCGCATGTGCTCGGCCATATCGGCTATGCGGTGGTGCCGTGGAAGCGGCGGCGCGGCTACGCTACACAGGCGCTGCGCCTGATGCTGGAGGAGGCGAGGGCGGTCGGCCTGGCTCACGTCGAGATCACCGCCAAACCGGGCAATCCGGCCTCGCACAAGGTGATCCTGGCCAATGGCGGCAAGCTCGTCGAACGCTTTTTCGAGGACGCCGCCTATGGCGGAGCGGAAAGTTTGCGGTTCCGGATCGAGCTGTAGGATGTATCTCAACCATGCTCATCGGCGCACAGCGCATGATCCGACAGCGCGCGGATGACGTAGCAGTCGCCGACCGTCTGGCCATTGCAGCACGTGGCGATGCGTTCGAGCTCGGCCTCGAGCCGCTTCAACTGGGCAATCTTTTCCCGCACCGAGATCAGTTGCTCCTCGGCGATCTTGTCGGCGTGGCCGCAGGGTTGCTCGGGGTGGCCGCTCAAATCGATCAGAGAGCGGATGTCCTCGACGGCGAAACCGAGATCGCGGGCGTGGCGGATGAAGGCCAACCGCTCCAGCTCCTGCCTGGAATAGCGGCGCTGGTTGCCTTCCGAGCGCTCGGGTGCGGCAACAAGGCCCATCTGCTCGTAGTAGCGGATGGTCGGCACCTTGACCCCGGTGCGGCGCGAGAGATCACCGATCGAAAACATGAATTGCCTCTTGAAGCTCTAGTGACTAGAGCAATTACAGTGCCTGACATCAGCGTTCAAGACCCATGCGGCGACGCCGCGCGGGCAAGACAGACAGGTGATGTGATGACGGCGCCCCTCGACCAGGTAAAAATCAGGCAGACGCGGTTCAAGATCGGCGGCATGGATTGCGCCTCTTGCGCAACCAAGATCGATACGGCGGTGCGTCGCCTAGACGGCGTCGCCGATGTCTCGGTTTCGGTGACCGGTGCCAGCATGACGGTCAGCCATGGCGGCGCGTTGCCGGAAGGCAGGGTGCTGCAGCAGGTGGCTCGGCTCGGCTACGGCATCGTCAGGGCAGAGGCACATGTATCGCCGATGTCAGACAAGGCGCACGCCGATCACGTCCACAATGACCATGAAGGCCACGATCATGCGAGCCACGATCCCGATCCCGATCATGGCCATTCCGAGACGGGGCAGGCGTGGTGGCGTTCCCGCCGGGCGGTGCTGACGCTCGCCTGCGCGGCAGCGCTTCTCGCCGCATACGGCATCGGCCATCTGTTCCCGGTGGCGGAACGCGGGGTGTTCCTGGCCGCGCTGTTGGTCGGCCTGGTGCCGATCGCACGGCGCGCGCTGATGGCGGCATTGGCCGGCACGCCGTTTTCGATCGAGATGCTGATGACCATCGCGGCGATAGGCGCCGTGATGATCGGTGCCACTGAAGAGGCCGCCGCCGTGGTGGTGCTCTTCCTGATCGGCGAGCTTCTGGAGGGTGTCGCCGCCGGCCGGGCGCGGGCGAGCATCCAGGGACTTGCCGATCTGGTGCCGAAGACGGCCTTGGTCGAGCGCGCAGGCGGCACATCGGAGTGTCCCGCCGAAGACCTTGCGGTCGGCGACATCATCCTGGTGCGGCCGGGCGCCCGCATCCCGGCCGATGGCGAGATCATCGAGGGCGCGAGCGAAATCGACGAGGCGCCGGTGACCGGCGAGAGCACGCCGAAGCGCAAGGGCGTTGCGGACGCCGTCTTTGCCGGCACGATCAGCACCGATGGCGTGCTCAAGGTGCGGGTGACGGCGGCCGCTTCCGACAACACCATCGCCCGAATCGTGCGGCTGGTGGAGGAGGCGCAGGAGGCCAAGGCGCCGACAGAGCGCTTCATCGACCGCTTCTCGCGCACCTACACGCCGGCGGTGCTGGCGGTCGGTGCGCTGGTGGCATTGTTGCCGCCGCTGCTTGCCGGCGGCGACTGGAACGAATGGATCTACAAGGGCTTGGCGATCCTGCTGATCGGCTGCCCCTGCGCGCTGGTCATCTCGACCCCGGCGGCGATCGCCGCGGGCCTTGCGACCGGTGCGCGGCGTGGCCTATTGATGAAAGGCGGTGCGGTGCTGGAAGGCTTTCGCCGGATCACGGCGGTCGCCTTCGACAAGACCGGTACGCTGACCGCAGGCAAGCCTGCCGTCACCGACATCGTGGCGTATGGAAGGGATGAACGCACCGTGCTGGCGCTGGCGGCAGCACTGGAGCAGGGCTCCAGCCATCCGTTGGCGATGGCGATCCTGGACCGGGCCAAGGCCGACAAGGCGCCGGTGCCGCCGGCTCTCGCGGCGAAGGCAATCTCGGGCAAGGGTGTCGAGGGCAGCGTTGGCGGCGTCGCCGTCTTCCTCGGCTCCGGCCAGGCGGCGGGCGAACGCGCCGACATGACGCAAGCGCAGCGCCTCGCCGTCGACAGCCTCAACGGCCAGGGCAAGACGGTGTCAGTGCTGGTCGCCGATGGCGTGGTGGCCGGGCTGATTGCCATGCGCGACGAGCCGCGGCCGGATGCTGCGGCCGGGATCGCGGCGCTGAAGGCCGAGAGCATCCGCGCGGTGATGCTGACCGGCGACAACCGCCGCACGGCGCAAGCCATCGCCGCTTCGCTCGGCATCGAGGCGCGAGCGGAGCTGTTGCCCCAGGACAAGCAGCGCATCGTCGGCGAATTGCAGCGCGAGGGTTTCAAGGTCGCCAAGGTCGGTGACGGCATCAACGACGCGCCGGCGCTCGCGGCCGCCGACATTGGCATTGCCATGGGCGGCGGCACCGACGTGGCGCTGGAGACCGCGGACGCGGCGATCCTGCACGGCCGCGTCATGGACGTCGCGCGTATGGTGAAACTGTCGCGGGCGGTGATGGCCAATATCGGCCAGAACATCACCGTGGCGCTGGGGCTGAAGGCGGTGTTCCTGGTCACCACCATTTTGGGCATCACCGGCCTGTGGCCGGCGATCCTGGCCGATACCGGCGCGACCGTGCTGGTCACCGCCAACGCCATGCGCCTGCTGCGCTGGCGCGGGTGAAGCGCTTTTGGTTGATCACGATCTTTTCGGAAAACCGGCGTCCACTTTTCCGGATCGTGATCTACTCGGCTGGGGCTGTCAGCGGCGGCGTGGCGTTGCTGCGCCCTTCCCAGACATAAGAGGCGAGCGCCACTGCCACGGCGACCAGCATGGCGATGGCGCCCAGCAGCGGCAGGCTGCGGTAGCCATAGCCGCTGTTCAGCATCGCGGCGCCCAACGAAGCGGCCAGCGCGATGCCGACATTGAAGCCGGAGGGAATGAGCGACGAGGCGAGGTTGGAAGCATCTGCCGTCCAGGCCAGGATGCGGGTCTGGATCGGCGTGCCGATGGCGAAGTTGAGACCGCCCCAGATGACGATCGCCACAACCATCGGCAGGGGATAGGGGCTGACGGCATAGATCACGCCAAGCGTCACCGCCTGCAGGGCCAGCATGGTGATCAATGACGGCATCAGCTTCCAGTCGGAGAGCTTGCCGCCGAGGAAGACGCCGAGCGTCGCGCCGACGCCGTTGAGCAGCAGCACCCACGGCACCAGGTTCTCGTCGAGACCGGTGACTTCGAGCAGTGTCGGCGTGATGTAGGTGAACAGGCCGAACTGGCCGATCATCAGCATCAGCATCAGGATCAGCGATGTCCAGACCTGCTGGCGGGCCAGCACGCGGACCTCGCGGGCGAAACCGGCGGGCTTGGCCGATGAGCCGGTGGTGCGCGGCAAAAGGGCTGCCATGGCAAGCGTTGCCGCGACACCCAGCGCGCACATCACCCAGAAAGTCGCACGCCAGCCCCAGATGTTGCCGATCGCGGTGCCGGCCGGCACGCCGATGACGTTGGAGACGGTGAGGCCGGACAGGATGACGGCGACAGCCATGCCGCGCTGGTCCTCGCGCACGAGACCGACGGCAACGACCATGGCGACGCCGAAATAGGCGCCATGCGCGACCGCCACGGCAATGCGCAACAGAAGCATCGAGGTGAAATCGGGCGCCAGCGCGCAAGCCGCCTGGCCAATGGTGAAGGCGATGGCTAGGCCGAGCAGCAGGCTCTTGCGCGACAATGACTTGGTGGCGAGCGCCAGCAGCGGGCCGCCGATGGCGATGCCGCCGGCATAGCCGGAGACGAGATAGCCGGCGGAGGGAACCGAGACGCCCAGGCCTTGCGCCACCTGCGGCAGCACGCCGGCAATGACGAATTCGGTGGTGCCGAAGGCAAAGGCGGCGATGAACAGGGCGATGAGCGGAAGCGACATGGGGAAGCCTTAGCTGGAAGCGCCTCAAACCACGGATGGGCTTTGCGGGCAATCCAGAAATTTTTGTCGCGAGTTTAGGTTTTCTTGAATTGGATGCGAGCAGCCGCTTCCCTTCTCCCCAGGGGAGAAGGGAAAGTGGCGCTTCTCAGCTCGCCTTCAACCGCGACCCCGTCAGCAGGCCGCGCTCTTCAAGCACCGGATAGGCCATCGAGGCCAGCAGCGAATTGATCTGTTTCAGGTCGCGGATGGTGTCGAGATGGATCGAGCTGGTTTCGACGCTCTTGGCGGTGCCGTCGCGCAGCCGCACGAAATGGCTGGCGCTGGTTTCCTTTTCGCGGTCGCGCAGCCGGTCCTTTTCCAGCACCAGCTGACGGGCGGTCTCGGGATCGCGCGACACCAGAACGTTGAAGGCAAGCCGCGCATTGGCCAGAACCGAGCCATGGAAGGCGCACAGCTCGGCCCAGCCCTCGTCGGTGAATTCCAGTCCGCGCTCGAACTTCTTCTTCACATGCACCAGCATGTTGCGCACGATGATGTCGCCGACCTGCTCGAGCTTGACGCAGGCGCCGATCAGTTCCTGGCAGCGCAGCGCCTCGTCCTCGGTCAGCGGGTTCCTGGTCAGTTTGGCGAGGTAGAGCTTGATCGCGGCGTGCTTGCGGTCGACGCGGTCGTCGAGTGCGGCCAGCGCCTTGATCTTGTCGGCGTCGGCACTTTCATAGAGTTCGATGATACGCTTGAGCATGATCTCGATCGTCTCGCAGACCCGCACCACCTCGCGGGTGGCATTGGCCAGCGCCTGGCTCGGCACGTCGAGCGCGCTTTCGTTGAGCGCGGACAGCTCGACGACGTCAAGCGAGGCGGCCGGCACGGGCTTGGTGCCAAGTGCGACGATCTTCTCCGAAGCGCGGTAGACGAAGCCTGCCAGCGGCAGGCCGGCGAGCAGGATCAGCACATTGAACAGGATGTGGGCATTGACGATCTGGTCCGCCGCCGTCGAACCGAGAAAGGCGAAGTGCGGCCTGAAGATCATGACCAGGATCAGCATGACCAGCGAGCCAAGCCCGCGCATCAGGAGATTGCCGATCGGCACGACGCGCACCTCGGGGCTCGACGAACGGGTCAGCATCGGCGCGATGATCGAGGAGCCGAGGTTGACGCCAAGGATGAGAACGACGCCAAGTTCGGGCGTGATCAGGCCACGGCCTGCCAGCGTCGCCATCAACAGCACCGCCGCGATGCTCGACTGGAACAGCCAGGTGATCAGTGCCGCCAGCAGATAGGCGGTGATGGAATCGGTCGAGAAGTAGTTGATGATGACCGGCATGAGCTGGCTGTTGCGCAGGGGCTCCGATGCCTGGCCGATCATCTCCAGCGAGAGGATCAGAAGGCCGATGCCGACCAGGATGCGGCCGGACTGGCGCCAGTCGCGCCGCTCGGTGGCCATGAACATGACCGTGCCGGTGATCAGGCACAGCGGCACCAGCAAGGTGAGGTCGAAGGTCAGCAGCTTGACCACCAGCGCCGATCCGATTTCGGCGCCGCGCACTGCCAATTGACCCGCGGCGCCCGAGACGATGCCAGAGCCGGCGAAGGAGCCGACCAGCAGCGTGACGGCGGTGGAGCTCTGCAGGGCGATGGCAAGGCCGGTGCCGGCCAGCACCGCCATGATCGGATTGCGCATGGTGGCGCGGAGGCGATGGCGCAGCACGTCGCCATAGGCGCGTTCAACGCCGGTCTTCACCATGCGGGTGGCAAACAGCATCAGCGCCACGGCGCCGGCCAGATGCAGAAGGACGACGGACCCGCTCATTTCGTCCCCCGCATGCAAACAGGGCGCCCGCCCTGTTTTGCGTGGCGATCAGAAGGAAAAACGAGGGAACGAATCATGTTCATGGCGGTGACTTATAATAGCTCGAATATTTTAGCCGGATAATAAAATCTTGTCGATTTCAAGGGCCGTTGCCGCGCGACAGGCGGTGTCGGAAAATGGACGGACGCGCAAATGGTTGCATTGCTGGGCGGGCGCGAAGCGGCGGATAGGCCGAGTTTGCGATGCGACTGGCTCCTGCCTTTGCGATCATGTTCAGCTTCCTTGGGTAAATCAAGGAATCCATTACATAATTGTAATGCGTGCGTTCAGTTTCGGTTCATCGATGGGCAGCTACTGCTTCGATATCGACAACCAAGGAGACTTCTCATGAAACGCATCGTCCTTTCCGCACTCGCTTTCTCGATGCTGGCCGCCACGTCGCTCACCGGCCAGGCCGCACCGCTGAATGCGCCGAACGCGCCGCAGTCGAACTACAGTCAGGTCGACTGGCAGAAGCCCGGCCACCACAGCGATGTGAGGAAGCGCGTTTACAAGAAGAAGGTCGTCGTCGTGAAGCGCAACAACTGGCGGCATGGCCAGAAATATTCCGGCTGGAAGCGCCATCAGCCGATCCGCGACTATGGCCGCTAC
>NZ_RZQP01000012.1:0-59556 GCF_003998165.1 Mesorhizobium sp. M7A.F.Ca.US.007.01.2.1
CAATAATATGAGTAAAAAAATCATGTTATTGCCGAGCCTTTTCAGTGACTTGCGTCGAAAATTGACCAATTGATAAAAAAATAAAACGTGCTAGCCTTCTCCAAAAGAAAACATGGGGAACTGACGATGCCAGAAGGCCAATTCAGGGAAGGCATTGCGGGCGGCAGGCTCTCGGCCGACCAGTATGCGGATAATTTTTCCGACCTGCACCCGCCGCTCGACCACCACGAGGCGCTGGTCGAATCCGACCGCTGCTATTTCTGCTACGATGCACCGTGCATGAATGCATGCCCGACTTCGATCGACATTCCGCTGTTCATCCGCCAGATCTCGACCGGTAATCCGATCGGTTCGGCCAAGACCATCTTCGACCAGAACATATTGGGCGGCATGTGCGCCCGCGTCTGCCCGACCGAGACGCTGTGCGAGGAAGTCTGCGTGCGCGAGGTGGCGGAAGGCAAGCCGGTGCAGATCGGCCGCCTGCAGCGCTACGCCACCGACGTCGCCATGGGCGAGAACAAGCAGTTTTATCCGCGCGCCGAGCCGACCGGCAAGACGGTCGCCGTGGTCGGCGCCGGGCCGGCCGGCCTTGCCGCCGCGCACCGGCTCGCCCGCCACGGCCATGACGTGACCATCCTGGAGGCGCGCGCGAAGGCCGGCGGCCTCAACGAATACGGCATCGCCGCCTACAAGAGCGTCGACGATTTCGCCCAGGCCGAAGTCGACTACGTGACCGCGATCGGCGGTATCGACATCCAGAACGGCAAGGCGCTCGGCCGCGACTATCAGCTGTCGGATCTGATCCGCAATTACGACGCGGTGTTTCTCGGCATGGGCCTTGGCGGTGTCAATGCGCTGCGTGCCGATGGCGAGGACGCTGACGGCGTCATCAACGCGGTCGAGTTCATTGCCGAGCTGCGCCAGGCCAGCGACCTTTCCGGCCTGCCGGTTGGTCGCCGCGTCGTCGTCATCGGTGGCGGCATGACGGCCATCGACGCCGCGGTACAGTCGAAGCTGCTCGGCGCCGAGGAGGTGACGATCTGCTACCGGCGCGGCCAGGAGCACATGAATGCGTCTGAGTTCGAGCAGGATCTGGCCGCTGCCAATGGCGTCAGCATCCGTCACTGGCTGCAGCCGAAGCGGGTGATCGCCGAGAGCGGCAAGGTCACTGCCGTCGAACTCGAATACACCGCCCTCAACGGCGACAGGCTTGCCGGCACCGGCGAGACGCTGACGCTCGTTGCCGATCAGGTGTTCAAGGCGATTGGACAGAGCTTTGTCCCGGCCGCCCTCAACGGCAGCGGTGCATCGATCGGCCTCGAAGCCGGCCGCATCAAGGTGGATTCGGAAGGGCGCACGTCGCTTGCCAAGGTCTGGGCTGGTGGCGACTGCATCTTCGGTGGCGACGACCTGACCGTCTCGGCGGTCGCGCAGGGACGCGACGCTGCGGAGAGCATCAATCGGGCACTGACCTCGAACGGGAGGGCATGAGCATGGCGGATATCAGAAACAATTTCGTCGGCATCAAGTCGCCCAATCCGTTCTGGCTGGCCTCGGCGCCACCGACCGACAAGGCCTACAACGTCATCCGCGCCTTCAAGGCCGGCTGGGGCGGCGTGGTGTGGAAGACGCTGGGCGAGGAGGGCCCACCGGTGGTCAACGTCAACGGTCCGCGCTACGGCGCGATCTGGGGCGCCGACCGCCGCCTGCTCGGCCTCAACAACATCGAACTGATCACCGACCGCGACCTGCAGGTCAATTTGCGCGAGATCAAGCAGGTCAAGAAGGACTGGCCCGACCGCGCCATCGTCGTCTCGCTCATGGTGCCTTGCGTCGAGGAGGCCTGGAAGGCGATCCTGCCTGTGGTCGAGGAGACGGAGGCCGACGGCATCGAGCTCAATTTCGGCTGTCCGCACGGCATGTCGGAACGCGGCATGGGCGCCGCCGTCGGCCAGGTGCCGGAATATATCGAAATGGTGGTGCGCTGGTGCAAGCAGAACACCCGTATGCCCGTCATCACCAAGCTGACGCCCAACATCACCGATGTGCGCAAGCCCGCGCGCGCAGCACATGCCGGCGGCACCGACGCGGTGTCGCTGATCAACACCATCAATTCGATCACTGGTGTCGATCTCGACAGCTTCGCGCCGCAGCCGACCATCGACGGCAAGGGCTCGCATGGCGGCTATTGCGGGCCGGCGGTAAAGCCGATCGCCATGAACATGGTGGCCGAGATCGCGCGCGATCCGGAAACGCAGGGCCTGCCGATCTCCGGCATCGGCGGCATCACCACCTGGCGTGACGCGGCCGAATTCATGGCGCTTGGCGCCGGCAATGTGCAGGTCTGCACGGCGGCGATGACCTACGGCTTCAAGATCGTGCAGGAGATGATCGCGGGCCTGGAAAACTGGATGGACGAGAAGGGGCACGCCTCGCTCGACGACATCGTCGGCCGCGCCACGCCCAATGTCACCGATTGGCAGTATCTCAACCTGAACTACGTCGCCAAGGCGCATATCGACCAGGATGCCTGCATCAAGTGCGGCCGCTGCCACATCGCCTGCGAGGACACTTCGCACCAGGCGATCACCAGCATGGTCGACGGCGTCAGGCACTTCGAGGTCATCGAGGCCGAGTGTGTCGGCTGCAATCTCTGCGTCAATGTCTGCCCGGTCGAGAACTGCATTACCATGGAGCCGCTGGCAGCCGGTGTGATGGACCAGCGCACCGGCAGGCCGGTATCGCCGGTCTACGCCAACTGGACCACGCACCCGAACAACCCGATGGCCAAGGTGGCTGCGGAGTAGGAACTCCCCCAAGAGAAAAACGGCGCTTTCGAGCGCCGTTTTTCATTTTCCTATTGCAGATATGAATTATCCACGATAGTATGTATCCATGAATAAGGAACCTGTTCGATGAAGCTGGGCGAGGGTGTTGAAGCAGCCATCCATTGCGCCGCCACGCTGGCCAGTGTGGAAGGCAATAGCACCATGCCGGGCGCCGCTCTCGCCGAGGCCTTTGGCCTTTCGCCGAGCTATCTGCTCAAGCATCTCAACATGCTGAGCGCGGCGCGCGTCCTGGAATCGGTGCCCGGGCCTGCCGGTGGCTATCGGCTGGCGCGGCCAGCCGAGCGCATCACGCTGCTCGACATCGTGCTGGCCGTCGAGGGCCGCGAGCCGGCCTTCCGCTGCGGCGAGATCCGCCAGCGCGGTCCGGTGAAGCTCGATGCGTCGGCCTATGTGAAACCCTGCGGCATCAACGCCGCGATGCTGAAGGCCGAACGCGCCTATCGCGCCGCGCTCGCCGAGACCAAGCTGTCCGATATCGTGGCCACCTACGCGGCAGAAGGCGATCCCAGGTCGCTTGCTGCGAGCTGCGCCTTTGTCGAGCGCCACCAGCGGCCGCAGAAATCCAGTTAACTCCAAAACCTCAAAACCCAAGCAGACGTGAAAGGACGAGACGATGAAACAGAGGCTGCAATTTTTCGCCAAGGCGCCGGAGATCATGAAGGCGGTGTCGGCGCTCAACAAGGCGGTGGACGAATGCGGGCTCGAGGTGAGCCTGCTGCACCTGATCAAGCTCAGGGCTTCGCAGATCAATGGCTGCTCGTTCTGCGTCGAGATGCACAGCCGCGAGGCCAGGCGCGACGGCGAGACCGAGCAGCGGCTCTATCTGGTTTCAGCCTGGAAGGAATCGCCGCTGTTCTCGGAGCGTGAACGCGCGGCTTTGGCCTGGACCGAAGCCGTCACCCTGATCGCCAACAACGGCGTGCCGGACGAACTTTATGCACGTACGCTGGAGCATTTCTCAGAAGAGGAGCTGGTCAAGCTGTCCGTTGCGCTCGGCATGATCAACACCTGGAACCGGCTGTGCATCCCGTTCCAAGCCATACATCCGATGCCGGCGGCCAAGGCTGCCTGATTGTCCAATCATGTTGGGAGCGCCGTGGAGAGCGCGCTCCCACTGCCTTAAACCTTTAAAGGGGAGAGTTTGATGCCTGCGGATTTGCCTTCGACCTTGTTGTTTCTCGCTCGCCTGCTGCTCGGCGGCGCCTTCGTTTTCGCCGGCCTGCGCAACATCCAGAACGCGGCCTTCCTGACCCAGCTGATGGCCGCGCGCGGTGTGCCGCAGGCGCGGTTGGCACTGTGGACTGGTATCGTGCTTCAGGTCGCCGCCGGTGTGCTGGTCATCGCAGGATTGTGGACGGCACTCGCGGCCACGGTGCTGCTGCTGTTCCTCATCGTCGCCACGCCGATGTTCCACAATTTCTGGGACCATCAGGGTCCGGACCGTGCGTCCCGCATCAATGGCTTCGTCGGGAATGTTGCCCTGAGCGGTGGCTTTCTGACCCTGATCGCGCAATCCGTTTGACGCACAGTTCCATGCCGACTGCGGCCTCTGGTGCCGACGGCTCGACCATAAAATCGGAACCAATCGAGCCGTTGACGCATTTCACACCTGCATGCCCAGCATCCAGGATGAAATATGAAAATCGCCCATGTCGCGCCGCTTTATGAATCGGTGCCGCCAAGGCTCTATGGCGGCACCGAGCGCATCGTCTCGTATCTGACCGAAGCGCTGGTCGATCTGGGTCATGAGGTGACGCTGTTTGCCAGTGGCGACAGCCAGACCTCCGCGAAGCTGGTACCCAGCCGGGAACGCGCGTTGCGCCTCGATCCGCGTCCGCTCAAATCCGAGATCGCGGCGCATCTTTCGATGCTTGCGCAGGTGAGGGAACGGGCGTCGGAGTTCGACGTCATCCACTTCCACCTCAGCCACTTCCTGCATTTTTCCTTCTTTGAGGATATTGCGGAGCGGACGGTGACGACGCCGCATGGCAGGCTGGATTATGTCGACCTGGCGCCGGCCTATGAACGGTTCCCGCGCTTTCCCCTGATTTCCATTTCGCACAGCCAGAAGGCGGGCCTTGCCAACGCCAACTGGTTGGCGACGATCCATCACGGATTGCCGACTGCTCTCTACGAGCCGACGTTCGAGACGGCCGCCGAAGAACCCTACCTTGCCTTCCTCGGCCGGTTCTCACGCGACAAGCGCCCGGATCGCGCCATCGAGATCGCCTTGCGTTCGGGGCTCAAGCTCAAGCTCGCGGCAAAGATCGGCGACGACGATCGCGCCTATTTCCGTGAGGTGGTCGAGCCTTTGATCGATGGCGATCGCGTTGTCTATGTCGGTGAGATCGAGGAAAACCAGAAGGCGGAATTTCTCGGCAAGGCGGCAGGCCTGCTGTTCCCGATCGACTGGCCGGAGCCGTTCGGCCTTGCCGCTATCGAGGCAATGGCCTGCGGCACACCGGTCATCGGCTGGAGTTGCGGTGCGCTGCCGGAGATCATCGATCAAGGCGTCACCGGTTTTATCGCTGACACAATGGATAGCGCGGTCGCTGCGGTGCCGGACTTGCTGCAACTCGACAGGCGAAAGGTGAGGGCCGTTTTCGAAAAGCGGTTCTCCGCCCGAAGAATGGCCGGCGACTATCTGGCCGCCTATGCGGGCCTGATCGGCGTCCCGAGCACGGCGAAGGCGTCTTGAGCAGCGACGTGCTCGAGCCACGGCAACGAAACAACAGGGATCTTTGACGAATGGCCCAACTCGATGAGCGCCAGCTCGATCCTGCGGTTGCGCTTGCATCGCTCGACGCCACCGCCCCTCGCGAGCCGCATCGGTTGTTTGCGCTCAAGCAGGGCGATTGCTTCGCCGTTGCCGACGCCTATGGCGACATACGTGGCGCCGGCGACGGTTTCTTTCGCGACGACACGCGGGTTCTTTCCGAGTTCCGGCTGACCGTCGGCGGCAGGCAGACATCTCTGCTCGGCGCCTCGCTCAGCCAGGACAATGTGCTGTTCACCACCAATTTGACCAATCTGCCGATACAGAGCGCCGGTGGACGCGACATCCCGCAGGGAGCCATTCACATCGAACGCGTCAGACTGCTTTGGCAGGACAGGCTGTTTGAACGCATCACCCTTTCCAATTACAGCCGGGAACACTCGACGATCAGCGTTTCCCTGCACTATTCCGCCGATTTCCGCGACATGTTCGAAGTGCGTGGCTCGACACGGCCGAAGCGCGGGCTGGCCCATGCCGCCGAAACAAACGCGACGTCGGTCCTGCTGCGCTATGATGGGCTCGATGGCCTGGCCCGCCTCTCGGCGATATCGTTCTCGCAGGCGCCGGACCAACTGAGTGCCAACCGTGCCGATTTCCTGATCGCCGTGACCAAGCGCAGCAGGAAGGTGCTTTATGTCGAGGTCGGTCCCGAGGTGGCCGACAAGCCCGACCGCGACCGGTTCCGCGCCGCTGCCGCCCGCGCCCGCTTTGGCATGCGGGCCAAACGTCGCCATGGCGCGACGGTGCGCAGCTCGGGCCGTGTCTTCAACGACTGGGTCGAGCGCGCTCGCGCCGATGTCGCGCTGCTGACCACCGAGCTGGCGACCGGCCCCTATCCCTATGCCGGCATCCCCTGGTTCTCGACGGCGTTCGGCCGCGACGGCGTCATCTCGGCGCTGCAGATGCTGTGGCTCAATCCGGGCCTGGCGCGGGGCGTGCTGGCCTTTCTGGCCCAGCATCAGGCGACCGAGACATCGCCGTTCAGCGATTCGCAGCCGGGCAAGATCATGCACGAGACCCGCAAGGGCGAAATGGTGGCGCTGCGGGAGCTTCCCTTTGGCCGCTACTACGGTGGCGTCGATACGACACCGCTCTACATCTACCTTGCCTGTGCCTACGCCGATCGTACCGGTGACATGGCGTTCATCGACGGCCTGTGGCCGTCGCTGTGCGCCGCGGCCGAATGGACGGAGGAGGCGGGCCGGGAAACCGGATTCGTGACTTACCAGCGAGCGGCCGAGTCCGGCCTCGCCAACCAGGGATGGAAGGACAGTTTCGATTCGGTCTTCCATGCCGATGGCCGCATTCCCAAGGGCCCGATCGCCCTTGTCGAAGTGCAGGGCTACGTCTTTGCCGCCTTCCGGGGGCTGGCGGCACTTGCCCGTCGCCGGGGCGAGAACGACAGGGCCGACCACTGGGATGATCGCGCCGAAGCGATGCGGGTTGCCGTGGAACGGGATTTCTGGCTTGACGATCTCGGCTTCTATGCGCTGGCAATCGACGGTGCCGGCGAGCCCTGCAAGGTGCGGACCTCGAATGCGGGGCATCTGCTCTTTGTCGGATTGCCTGAGCCGGCGCGGGCCCAGATGGTGGCTGACCAGCTGCTTTCCGCCTCCTTCCATTCGGGCTGGGGACTGCGGACGCTCGCCGACGATGCCGTGTTCTTCAATCCGATGTCGTACCACAATGGCTCGATCTGGCCGCACGATACCGCCCTTTGCGGTGCCGGGCTGGCGCGCTATGGCGAGCGCGAAAGCGTGGTTCGCCTGATGAGCGGCACGTTCGAATCCGCGGTCCATTTCAACATGCGGCTGCCCGAACTGTTCTGCGGTTTTACACGTGCGCCGGGCGAAGCACCCATCGCCTATCCCGTCGCCTGCCTGCCGCAAGCGTGGTCGGCGGGCTCCGCTTTCATGTTGATGCAGGCCTGTCTTGGCCTGGAGATCGACGGCTGGGAGGGTGAGATTCGCGTTGGCCGCCCCAGGCTGCCGATCGGCATCGACACGCTGACACTGCGGCACCTGGGCGTCGGCGACCGGGTCGTCGATCTCACCTTCCAGCGCGTCGGCGACCGGGTCGTCGCTTTCCTGGCCGACCGCCATGAAGGGCTGGTGCCGCTCATAGTAAGAACATGATCCGAACAAAATTGGCGGAACCGATCCAGGCCTTGTGCGTTGCAAAAACACTGGTCCGAACGCCGACCACGTGGCCGGCGGACCGTTTCAAACGGGAAACACGAACAAACGGTCGCCGACGGCCGGGGTGAGTTGACGTTCAATGACAAACTACGGTGCGGACCTGCTCTGGGTTCTGATTTTCGCGAGCCTCGGTTTTTCCGCTCTTGCCGTATTCCTCTCCATATCGCGGCACCGTCGCCGTCATCCTCCTGCCGTCCCACATACGGCAGGCGAAGATGTGGCGGCGGAGGCCGCGCGCAAGGTGATACGGGAGTTCGAAAAGAACGGCCAATCGGCCGATGCCGCGCTGGTGACCTGGTCGCCAGAAACATTGCGCAAGATCCTGGCCGACGATCTGCCCGATGCGCAGGTTATCGTGGTGTCCAATCGCGAGCCGTACATCCACAATGTGAAGGACGACGGCGTCGAGTTGCTCGTCCCGGCCAGCGGGCTGGTGTCGGCGCTCGAGCCCATTACCCGCGCCTGTGCGGGCACCTGGATCGCCTATGGCGGCGGAACGGCGGACCGCCTTACCGTCGACGACCACGATCGCGTGCAGGTGCCGCCTGGCAATCCGTCCTACACGCTGCGCCGGGTCTGGCTGACGGAGGAAGAGCATCAGGGTTATTATCTCGGTTTCGCCAATGAGGGCCTTTGGCCGCTTTGCCATATCGCCTTCACCCGGCCGATTTTTCGCGCCTCCGACTGGGCTGCCTATGAAGCCGTCAACCGGAAGTTTGCCGATACGGTGGTTGCCGAGGCGCGCAACGAGCGGCCGATCGTGCTGGTCCAGGATTACCATTTCGCGCTGCTGCCGCGCATGATCCGCGAGCGCTTGCCGGAGGCGATCGTCATCACTTTCTGGCACATCCCGTGGCCAAATTCGGAAGTGTACAGCATCTGCCCATGGCGTGAACGCATCCTCGAAGGCCTGCTCGGCAGCTCGATCATCGGCTTCCACACCCAGTTCCATGCCAACAATTTCACCGAAAGCGTCGATCGCTTCCTGGAAAGCCGCATCGAGCGGGCCGATGCGGCCATCTCCTACGGCGGACGGACCACATTGGTGCACGCCTATCCGATCTCGATAGAATGGCCGGCGGACCTGCTGGCGAAACTTCCCGCTGTCGACGATTGCCGCGCTCGCATGCGCGAGAGGTTCGGCCTTAAAGCGGATGTGAAGCTGGCCGTCGGGGTCGAGCGCCTCGATTATACCAAGGGCATTCTCGATCGGTTTCACGCTTTGAACGAATTGTTCAAGCGACAGCCTGAGTGGATCGGAAAACTGGTCTTCCTGCAGATCGCGGCGCCCAGCCGCGGCACGCTGCCTGCCTACAAGCTGCTCCATGACGAGTGCCACCGTTATGCCGAAGAGCTCAACCGGCGTTATGGCAGCGAGGGCTACAGGCCGGTGATCATGGTGGCCGAACATCACTCGCAAGAACAGGTCTACGAAATCTATCGGGCCGCCGACATATGCATGGTCACCAGCCTGCATGACGGCATGAACCTCGTCGCAAAGGAATTCGTCGCCGCGCGCGACGACGAGCAGGGCGTTTTGATGCTCAGCACATTCGCCGGCGCCTCGCGTGAATTGCTGGAGGCGCTGATCGTCAACCCTTACGATGCCGCCATGATGAGCGGAGCGCTGTTGCAGGCACTGACCATGTCGCCCGAAGAACAGCGCGAGCGCATGCGCCCCATGCGCGAGACAATCCGCAACAACAATGTCTATCGCTGGGCCGGCAGCATGCTTCTGGATGCGGCGCGTTTGCGCAAGCGCGGGGACCTCGATCGGGTGACCGGTGCCGTCAGCGACCCGCCGCCCAGCGTCGACAATGTCGTCTCCATTTTTGAGCGCAGACGGGTGGCGATGTCATGAGCGATGCGCTGCAAAATATTGTTGGCGAGACCCTGCACAAGCCGCAGGCCGTCATGGAGAAACCGCACACTGTGCTGACCGGCGAATGGGCGTTGTTCCTCGACATCGACGGCACCCTGCTGGAACATGCCGAACACCCGGACGCCGTCTCGGTCAGCGACGAGCTCCGCTCCTTGCTGCAAGGCCTGGATCGCAAGCTGAACGGGGCATTGGCCTTCATAACAGGTCGTTCCGTCGCGGCTGTCGATCATCTGTTTCAGCCTTTGAAGCTGCGCGCCGCCGGGCTCTATGGCCTGGAACATCGGCTCCTGCCGAACGACGACGTCGAAGTCGCGGATGAGCCGCCGGATATTTCTGCGCTTGCCGACGAGATCGAGGCCGAGCTCGGTCGTGGCGCCTATATCGAGCGCAAAGGACGGGTGCTGGCCATCCACACGCGCGCCGCCCCGCATCTGCTTCCGCGCGCGACGCAGCTTGTCGAGCAGGCGCTGGCCACGCTGCCAAAGGGCTACCGGGTGGTACCCGGCAATGCCGGTGTTGAACTGCTGCCGCTCGAGGCCGCCAAGGGCGCCGCGATCCGGCGTTTCATGGAAATTGCGCCATTCACGGGCCGTCGCCCGGTCTTCCTGGGCGACGACACGTCGGATGAAAACGGTTTTGAGGCCGTCAATGATGCCGGCGGCATATCGATACGCGTCAAACCACCAGCGCACACCGCAGCGCGGTACGGGCTTGCCGACGTTGTCGAGACGCTGGCCTGGCTGAGAGGTCAACTTTAGATCCAGCCGACGCAACCGCGATCGCGCCTCCTGGAAAGGGGCAAGGAAAGGAACGGTTTCGATGGGACGCTTCGCACAATTGGTCCGAGAGATCACCCCGAACTGGCTGCACTCTCGCTCCTCCCGCCATGACATTGCCGACGTTTCACCGTCCGACGCGGATTTCAGCTGGCAAGAGGCGATCGACAACAAGATGTATGGGGCTGATACGCCTGATTATTCCTATGTTCCGGAAAAGACCGCTTCAGATGCGGTGAGACCGGGCGGTGACAGCCCCGGCGAAAAGAGCGTGCGGGGCGGTCCAAAAAGAGCCAATTGAGGGTGAAAAGCCTGTCGGCGCCCGAGGAACGCTACGCCGCAAATCGCAGTCCGCCGTCGCAGGTCAGCACCTGACCGGTCATGAAGCCGTTGGAGACGAGGAAAGCTATTGCCGCGGCAACGTCTTCGGCGCGACCGATGCGGCCGACCGGGGTCCTGCCGGCATAGTCGGCAAACAGCGCCTGCCTCTGCTCCTCGGCCAGAAAGTCCCACCAGGGCGTGTCGATGACGCCTGGCGCCACGACATTGACGCGCAGCGGTTTCAACTCCATCGCCAGGATCGGCACCACGGTCAACAGCATGCCGTTGATGGCGGCGATACCGGCGACGCCGGGCGTTGCGAGCTGCGCCGACACCGCCGAGATGAAGGTGACCGATCCGGCCTTGTTGAGTGTCGGCAAGGCGGCCTGCAGGCAGGACAGCTGCGGGCGGACCTTTTCCTCCACGCCACTGCCGATGTCACTCAGGTCAAGCGCCGGGAACGGGCCGAGGCCCTTGCCGCCGCTGGCCGCGAGCACCAGATGGTCGAATGGACCAAGGCGCTCGAAGAACCGGGTGACTTCATCCGGCTTCGAGGCGTCGAATGCAGCCTTCCCGGCAGCACCGCCAAGGCTCTTCCAAGCGCTCTTCAGCTTGTCCTCGTTGCGGCCGGTGATGGTTACCTTCATGTCCGGGCCAAGCAGTTTGCGCGCCGTCGCCAGCCCGATGCCGGACGAGCCGCCGATGATGACGGTGTGTTGGATTGCCTTGGTCATCAATGCTGTTCCTTCGATGTGGGGGAGGCCGGGCCGATGAGGTCGAGGCTCAAGCTTCTCAGCTGTTGCCTTGCCTTGGCGTCGTAGGCCTGAGCATCGGCGCGGGATTCCCGCAGGCCGTCGAAATAGAGGCCGCTTTTCCCGTTGAGCGTGGGTGAGGTGGCGAGATTGAGGATGGCATCGGCGCCGGTCTCGACCGAGCTCCACGGCGTCACCCCGGCCTGCCGGACCATGGTTGTGTTCATGTAGCTCGCCGGATGCAATGCGTTGACGGTGACGCCGGTGCCTTTCAACTGTTCGGCCAAATCGACGGTGAACAGGATCTGCGCCAGCTTGCTCTGGCAATAAGCGCGCACCCCGTCATAGGAGCGGGTCAGCATGACATCGCTGAAGTCGATCGCCTGCTGCCCCGCAGAGGCGACATTGACGATGCGCGCCGGCGCACTGGCCTTCAGCAATGGCAGGAGCTCCGATGTCAGCAGGAAACCGGCGAGATAGTTGACCGCGAAGCGCAGTTCATAGCCGTCGGCACTCACCTGCCTTTTGGCACCTTGGCCCGCTGTGCCGATGCCGGCATTGTTGATGAGGATGTCCAGCCGGTTCGTCCGGGCGCGCACCGCCTCGGCGAGGTGGCGCACCTCGGCCAGCGAAGAGAGGTCGGCGACCAGAAGCTCGGCCTTGCCGCCGGCGGCTTCGATCTCGGTGACAACAGCCTTGCCGCGCGTTGCATCGCGGCCGTGCACCAGCACACGGGCGCCCGCGGCGCCGAGCCGTTGCGCGACAACGCGGCCGACGCCGTCTGTCGAGCCGGTGATGAGGATCGTCTTGTCTTTGAGTTCCATGTTCAGAGCCTCCGTTCTGTTGCTCTGAACGGAAGATGGGGCAGTTGGCGCTGGCCAAACAGTTCAAACTTTATCCTGGTATCAATACTGCTATAATACGCGCATGGAGTCCCAACCTCACGCGGCCCCCACACGTTCGGCTGAAGACAGCCGCCGGCGCGAACTCGGCGCCTTCCTGCGCTCGCGCCGCGAAAGGCTGACGCCCTCGGCCGCAGGCATCGCCATCGGTCTCAGGCGACGTACGCCGGGCTTGCGCCGCGAGGAGGTGGCGATGATCGCCGGTGTCGGCACGACCTGGTACACATGGCTGGAGCAGGGGCGGGAGGTCAGGCCCTCGGTCGAGGTGCTGACGGCGCTCGCCGAAGCACTGCGCCTCGACGCCGCCGAAAAACAGCATCTGTTCATCCTCGCCGACCGCCAGCAGCCGGAGCGCCGTGCCGTAGCGCCGGAAAAGGTCGATGGCCCGTTGCTGCACATGCTGCAGAGCCTGGTGCTGCAGCCGGCCTATGTCGTCGGGCGGCGCTGGGACGTGCTGGCCTGGAACCCGGCGGCGGTGGCGGTGTTCGGCGATTATGGCCTGCTGGAGGGTGACGCCCGCAACATCGTCCACATGGTGTTCACGAGCCCGCATCACCGGCACCTGCTGGTCGACTGGGAGCAACTGGCGCACACCGTGCTGGCCTCGTTCCGGGCCGCGAGCGCCCGCTATGTCGGCGATCCGGATTTCGAGCGGCTGATCGAGTTGATGACGCGTTCGAGCCCCGAATTTCGTGCCTGGTGGCCGCAGCGCGACGTCGCGCATCGGTTGTCGGGGGTGAAACATGTCCGGCACCCGAGCGCGGGCGCCATGACCTTCGAGCATATGAGCCTGTCGATCGGCGACGGCTCGGACATGAAGCTGATCGTCTACACGCCGTTAGCCGAGCAGAATTCGATCGCCAAGCTGCAGGCATTGCTGGACGCGCTGCCGGCCGAGCGGCGCAGCGCCTGAGGTTGGCTGGCGTCCCCCTCGGCTTCGTCATCCACGGGCGAAGCGGACGCGGAGACCCGAGGATCCATGCCGGGACGTTTGCCGAAGAGTACTACGGAGCAGAATTTGGACCTTTGCGGCGCGTTGAAGTCGCGGCATGGATTGTAGGGTCTGCGCCGCGTCGCTTCGCTCCTTGCTTCGCCCTAGAATGACGAAACCATTTAGCCCTTCGGCTTCAGCCCATCGAGGAACAACTGCTCGAGAAATCTTGCCGCATCCTCGAAGCGGCCGTCGCCGCCACGGTTCGGTCCGAGCACGGCGCGGACCTGGACGTCGAAATCGGCATAATGCTGCGTCGTCGCCCAGATCGAGAAGATCAGGTGCCACGGGTCGGTCTTGGCGATCTTGCCGGCGCGCATCCAGCCCTTGATGACGGCGGCCTTCTCGTCGACCAGCTTTTTCAGTTCGCCCGCCAGCAGCGGCATGATGCGTGGCGCGCCTTGCAGGATCTCGTTGGCGAACAGCCGGCTCTCGCGCGGAAAATCGCGCGCCATCTCCAGCTTGCGCCTGATGTAGCTGCGCAGTTCGGTTAGGGGATCGCCAATGTCGTCGAGTTCGCGCAGTGGCGCCAGCCAGGTGTCGAGCAGGCGCTGCATCAGCGTTTCGTGGATGTCTTCCTTGCGCCGGAAATAATAGAGCAGGTTCGGCTTCGACATGCCGGCAGCTTCGGCGATCTGGTCGATGGTCGAGCCGCGAAAGCCGTTGGTGGAGAAGACCTCAAGCGCCGCCTCCAGGATGAGTTCGCGCTTTTCCTGCTGGATGCGGGTGCGGCGAGGGGCATCCGTGCCGATGGTCACCGTTGCAAGCCCTCGTGTTGAGGCTCATCTGGACCAATTCTCTGGACCAGTTTTTCCCTAGCCTGTGGAACGCACTTCAGGTGCCGCATTTCCGCTAGTAATCCTTGACCGCCTACAGGGCGGTGCTAACGTTTGTCCAATCGGTCAAAAATTTGCGTAGCATGAAAACGCGGCAAAGACCAAGCGTTGGGCGCAGCGAAACAGTTTACAAGGGGAAGTCCTGGTCATGTCCAACCGGCTGAAAGTCACGCCGAACGATCTCAGTGCATTCTGGATGCCGTTCACGGCAAACCGGCAGTTCAAGCAGGCGCCGCGCATGATGGTGTCCGCCAAGGACATGCATTACACAACCAGCGACGGCCGCAAGGTGCTCGACGGCACCGCCGGCCTGTGGTGCGTCAATGCCGGCCACTGCCGTCCGAAGATCACCGAGGCGATCCAGCACCAGGCTGCCGAACTCGATTATGCGCCGGCCTTCCAGATGGGCCATCCGATCGTGTTCGAACTGGCCAACCGCCTGGTCGACCTGGCGCCCAAGGGCATGGACCATGTCTTCTTCACCAATTCCGGCTCGGAATCGGTCGAGACGGCGCTCAAGATGGCGATCGCCTATCATCGTGTGAAGGGCGAGGGCTCGCGCACCCGGTTGATCGGCCGCGAGCGCGGCTATCACGGCGTCAATTTCGGCGGCATTTCGGTCGGCGGCATCGTCACCAACCGCAAGATGTTCGGCACGCTGCTCGGCGGCGTCGACCATATGCCGCACACGCATCTGCCGGAAAAGAACGCCTTCACCAAGGGTGTGCCGGAGTATGGCGCGGAACTCGCCAACGAGCTGGAGCGTATCGTCGCCCTGCACGACGCTTCGACCATCGCCGCCGTCATCGTCGAGCCGGTCGCCGGCTCCACCGGCGTCATCCTGCCGCCGAAGGGTTATCTGGAGAAGCTGCGCGAGATCTGCACCAAGCACGGCATCCTGTTGATCTTCGATGAGGTCATCACCGGTTTCGGCCGTCTCGGCACACCGTTCGCCGCCGACTATTTCGGTGTCACGCCCGACATCATGACCACCGCCAAGGGCGTCTCCAACGGCGTCATCCCGATGGGCGCGGTGTTTGTGAAGAAGGAGATCCACGACGCCTTCATGACCGGCCCCGAGCACATGATCGAGTTCTTCCACGGCTACACCTATTCGGGCAACCCGATCGCCTGCGCGGCCGCACTCGGCACGCTTGACACCTACAAGGAAGAGGGCTTGCTGACCCGTGGCGAGGAGCTGGCGCCGTACTGGGAAGACGCGCTGCATTCGCTGAAGGGCGAGCCGAACGTCATCGATATCAGGAACATCGGCCTGATCGGTGCGATCGAGTTGGCGCCGATCGCCGGCCAGCCGACCAAGCGGGCCTTCTCGGCCTTCGTCAAGGCGTTCGAGCGCGGCGCGCTGATCCGCACCACCGGCGACATCATCGCGCTGTCGCCGCCGCTGATCATCACCAAGGGCCAGATCAACGAATTGATCGACCATGTTCGCGATGTGCTGAGGTCAATCGATTGACGGACTGACGCGGTCGGTTGAGGTCGGCGCGGCAGCGCGCCGACCTGACCTTTTGCTTGCAACGAACCATTACAGTCAGGCGGGCAACGCACCGATCCCGGTCAGGATCACCCGCTTGATATTTTCCTTGGCTTCCCGCCATTGCCGGTCGGACAGAGGTTTTCCGCCATTGAGTGTCTCGATCTGATGGCCGAAATCGGCGTAGTGCTGGGTCGTGGCCCAAAGCATATAGAGCAGATGGCGCGGATCCACCGGGTCCATCTTGGCTTCCTCGATCCAGCGCCTGATGATCTCGACGCGGCCGTCGGTCCATTCGCGCAGCGTCGATTCCATATAGTCCTGAAGCACCGGCGCCCCGTGCATCACTTCGGAGGCCCAGACCTTCGAGCCGTCGGGATGGCGGCGTGATATTTCCATCTTGGCGTCGATATAGGCACTGATGCCGTCTATGGGCCCGCGCGCCGCGTCGAAGCAATTGGCCGCCTGTAGCCAGATTTCAAAGATGTTTTGAACGACCGACCGGTAAAGCTCTTCCTTGGTGGCGAAATAGTAGTGGAGATTTGCCTTCGGCAGTCCGGCCAGATCCGCAATCAACTGCATCGTGGCGCCGCCAAACCCTGCCTCCGCAAACACCTTCTCTGCAGCGACGAGAATGGTTTTTTCATTCTCTCGGCGGATCTCCTGTCGCCGCATGGGGCGGGTGGGTTCTGCCATGTCTACCCCAAGATTCTAGTTGACCGCTTGGTCAGGTTGTGTAGTTTAAAAGCTGACCATACGGTCAAGCTGTAAATCACTCAAGGGGCGACAAGACCCCCGGTGTAGATGGGAACTCGAGATGGCCGCACCCGGCGAGAATCTGCGAATCAATTCAGACCGTTTGTGGGATTCCATCATGGAGATGGCGAAGATTGGCCCCGGCATTGCCGGCGGCAACAATCGCCAGACCGTGACCGACGAAGACGGCGAAGGGCGGCATCTGTTCAAGCGCTGGTGCGATGCGGCCGGGCTCGAAATGGGCGTCGATGAAATGGGCACGATGTTTGCCCGCCGCGAAGGCACCGATCCCAGCCTGCCGCCGGTCTATGTCGGCAGCCATCTCGATACGCAGCCGACCGGCGGCAAGTATGACGGCGTGCTCGGCGTACTGGGCGGGCTTGAAGTGGTGCGCTCGCTCAACGATCTCGGCATCAAGACCAAACATCCGATCGTCGTCACCAACTGGACGAACGAGGAGGGCTCGCGCTTCGCGCCGGCTATGATGGCGTCCGGCGTGTTCGCCGGCGTGCTCGACCAGGCCGATGTGTACGGGCATGTCGACAAGCAGGGCAAGAAATTCGGCGAGGAACTGGAGCGTATCGGCTGGAAAGGCCCCGAGAAGGTCGGTGACCGCAAGATCCATGCCTTCTTCGAACTGCATATCGAACAGGGACCGATCCTCGAGGATGAAGATATCGACATCGGGGTCGTCACCCATGGCCAGGGCCTGAAATGGCTGCAGGTGACGCTGACCGGCAAGGAAGCCCATACCGGCTCGACGCCGATGCCCAAGCGCCGCAATGCCGGGCTCGGCATGGCGCGGGTGATCGAACTGGTGCATGAGATCGCCATGGACTACCAGCCCGATGCCGTCGGCGCGGTCGGCCACATGGAGGTCTATCCCAATTCGCGCAACATCATCGCCGGGCGCACCGTCTTCACCGTCGATATCCGCTCGCCGGAAAAGGAAGTGCTGGACGCGATGGATGGCCGCATCCGCGAAGGCATCGACACGATCTGCGATGCACTCGACATCCGCTACGAGATCGAACAGGTCGGCGCTTTCGATCCGGTGACTTTCGATGCCGGCTGCGTCAAGGCGATCCGCGATGCCGCCGACCGCCTTGGCTATTCCCATCGCAACATCGTTTCCGGTGCCGGCCACGACGCCTGCTGGATCAACCGTGTCGCGCCCACCGCGATGGTGATGTGCCCTTGCGTCGATGGCCTCAGCCACAACGAGGCCGAGGAGATCACCAAGGAATGGGCTTCGGCGGGTGCCGATGTCTTGTTCCACGCGGTGGTGGAGACGGCTGTCATCGTGGAGTGAGCTTAGAATCCACCTTCCAAACGACGCTCGTAAAGAAGCGCGAAGAGAACAAGGGAACAGTCAATGACCAAAGTCATCCGAAACGGCACCATCGTCACCGCCGACCGCACCTGGAAGGCCGATGTGCTGATGCAGCACGGCAAGATCGTCGCCATCGGTTCGGGCCTGCATGGCGACCATGAGTTCGACGCCACCGGCTGCTACGTCATGCCGGGCGGCATCGACCCGCACACCCATCTCGAAATGCCGTTCATGGGCACCTATTCGGCCGATGATTTCGAATCCGGCACGCGCGCGGCGCTCTCCGGCGGCACGACCATGGTGGTCGATTTCTGCCTGCCGGCGCCGCAGCAGTCGCTGCTCGAAGCCTTGCAGATGTGGGACAACAAGACCTCGAAGGCGTCGTGCGACTACTCCTTCCACATGGCGATCACCTGGTGGGGCAAGCAGGTGTTCGACGAGATGGCCACGGTCGTCGACAAGGGCATCACCTCGTTCAAGCATTTCATGGCCTACAAGGGCGCGCTGATGGTCGACGACGACGAGATGTATGCGTCGTTCCAGCGCTGCGCCGATCTCGGCGCGCTGCCGCTCGTTCATGCCGAGAATGGCGACGTGGTGGCGGCACTGTCGCAGAAGCTGCTGGCTGCCGGCAACAACGGCCCCGAGGGCCACGCCTATTCGCGGCCGCCCGAAGTGGAAGGCGAGGCGACCAACCGCGCCATCATGATCGCCGACATGGCCGGCGTGCCGCTCTATGTCGTGCATGTCTCCTGCGAGCAGAGCCACGAAGCGATCCGCCGGGCGCGCCAGAAGGGCATGCGGGTGTTCGGCGAGCCGCTGATCCAGCATTTGACGCTGGACGAGAGCGAGTATTTCGACAAGGACTGGGACCATGCGGCGCGCCGCGTGATGAGCCCGCCCTTCCGCAACAAATCGCACCAGGACTCGCTGTGGGCCGGCCTGCAGGCGGGTTCGCTGCAGGTGGTGGCGACCGATCATTGCGCTTTCACCACCAAACAGAAGCGCAACGGCGTCGGCGATTTCACCAAGATCCCGAACGGCACCGGCGGGCTTGAAGACCGCATGCCGGTGCTGTGGACCACAGGCGTCAACACCGGCCGGCTGACGATGAACGAGTTCGTCGCGGTGACCTCGACCAACATCGCCAAGATCCTCAACATGTATCCGAAGAAGGGCGCCATCGTAGAGGGTGCCGACGCCGACATCGTCGTCTGGGATCCCAAGCGCAAGAAGACAATTTCGTCCAAGAAGCAGCAATCGGTGATCGACTACAATGTCTTCGAGGGTTTCGAGGTGACCGGCCTGCCGCGGTTCGTGTTCTCGCGTGGCGAACTGTCGATCCAGGAGTCCGAGGTCAAGACCAAGCCCGGCCATGGTGAATTCGTCGGCCGCGAGCCGAATGCGGCCGTCAACCGGGCGCTGTCGACGTGGAAGGAAATCTCCGCGCCGCGCAAGGTGGAACGCACCGGCATCCCGGCGACCGGGGTTTGAGGTGCGGCGCGGGGGACTTCTTTTCGCGGCAGTTTTGCTTCTGGTGGCCAGCCAAGTGTCGGCGGCCGGCATCGACCTAGCCAAACCTTATGGCAACAAGTCCGGCTGCATCAACAAGAACGGCCAGGAAGTCTACGCCGAGGACATGCTGCTTCTAACCAACACCGACTTCATCACGGCGACGAGCGCTTGCACCTTCACCGGCAAGAGGGTCCAGGCCGACGGCTCGCTTGTGGTGAAGGCGGAGTGCGAGGCCGAAGGCGAAGAGGGCAAGTCGCCCGCCACCTTCATCATCAAGCACAGCACCAAGAACGCCAAGAAACTGTTGATCGCGGATGCGGACGGCACCGTCTATGGGGAAGTGTCTCGGTGCCGATGATTGCCGAAGCTGGCGGGCGCAAACCTCAAGCAATTGGCCGACGGGCGCCTAGCCCGGCGAAGTCAGCTTCCGGCGACCAGCGCATCCAGTTCCGGCAGCAGGACGACGCTCTCCTGTTCGTTGGGATCGGTGCGCGCAATGACGGCAGAGGACGGGGCGCCGCTCAGGTTGGCCGGCAGATGCGGCACGCCGGCGGGGATGTAGAAGAGATCACCGGCCTTGACGACGATATGATGCTCGAGCCGGTCGCCATACCAGGTGTGAACTTCGCCGGAGAGCACATAGATCGCCGTCTCGTGGCTCTCGTGCATATGCGCCTTGGCGCGGGCGCCGGGCGGCATGGTGAGCATGTGCATGCAGATGCCGGAGGCACCGACGGTCTCGGCGGCAATGCCGGCGAAATAGGTCAGCCCCTGCTTGCCTTCATAAGTGCTTTCAGGGCGGATAAGATGACAAGTGGGTTTGGGCGACATCGGGGAAACTCCGGGCGTCGATCGCGTGGGACAAGGTCAGAGGGACAGGGCCAAATGGGACAGGGCAAGTGGAAAACAACATCGCGATAAAAGCAATCGGATTCCAGCCGCAGGAACGGAAACAGGCAGGCGGCAGCCGATGACGGGGAATTCGCCAGCCGTCGTCGCGGCAAGCAAACTCGGGCTGACTTTCCAGACCAATGACGGGCCGGTGCAGGCGCTGTCCAATGTCGATCTCACCATCGGCAAGGGCGAGTTCGTCTCCTTCATCGGGCCTTCGGGCTGCGGCAAGACCACGCTGCTGCGCGTCATCGCCGATCTGGAGAAGCCGACCTCGGGGGCGATTTCCGTCAATGGCATGACAGCAGAGCAGGCGCGCGAGAAACGCGCCTATGGCTATGTCTTTCAGGCGGCGGCGCTGTTTCCGTGGCGGACCATCGAGCGCAATGTGGGGCTGCCGCTGGAGATCATGGGCCTATCCAGGGCGGAGCAAGGCGAGCGGATCAAGCGCACGCTCGGCCTCGTCAACCTCTCTGGATTCGAGAAGAAATATCCCTGGCAGCTCTCGGGCGGCATGCAGCAGCGCGCCTCGATTGCCCGTGCGCTGGCATTCGACGCCGACCTGCTGCTGATGGACGAGCCGTTCGGCGCGCTGGACGAGATCGTGCGCGACCATCTCAACGAGCAGCTGCTGGAATTGTGGGGACGCACCAACAAGACCATCTGCTTCGTCACCCACTCCATTCCGGAGGCCGTCTATCTGTCGACGCGCATCGTCGTCATGTCGCCGCGCCCGGGCCGTGTCAGCGACATCATCGAATCGACGCTGCCGAGAGAGCGGCCGCTCGACATCCGCGAGACGCCGGAGTTTCTGGCGATCGCAGCGCGGGTGCGGGACGGGCTGCGCGCGGGGCACAGCTATGATGATTGAGGGGCAGGATGAGCTTCCTCCTCTCCCCAACGGGGAGAGGGTGGCCGGAGCGAAGCGGAGGTCGGGTGAGGGGGCGGCCAACCGCGCCATCCTAGGGCGCCGCGAAGCGGCGCGCGTAAAGGGAGCGGCCAACCACGCTTTTGTCATCCTAGGGCGGAGCAGGCACGAAGCGGCCTGCGCAGACCCTAGGATCCATGCCGCGACGTCCGCCGAAGGGCGCAAGCGGCTGAGAATACCCGCCAAGCAGGGCGAGGCACAGGGAGCCATGTTCAGCACCGTTGCGGAGCATAGAGGTAACGGCATGGATCCTAGGGTCTGCGCCGCGTCGCTTCGCTCCTTGCTTCGCCCCAGGATGACGAAGACCTGGGATTGCCGCCCTCTCCTGTTGGCGAGAGGAGGGGAGCGACCCTGATGGACACCTTCCGCGATAAGCTCGTTCCCGTCACCTCCATCCTCGTTGGCGTGATCGCGCTCTGGTATGTCTTCGCCGTCATCCTCAACACGCCGTTCCAGCGCGATCTCGATCGTCGCGCCGGTGAAACATCCACGTTCAGCGAACTCATCGGCAAGACGCTGTCGCAGCCGAAGCCGACATTGCCGGCGCCGCACCAGGTGGCGGTGAATTTCTTCGAGAACACCTTCCTGCGGCCCATCACCTCCAACCGCAGCCTGGTCTACAATGCCTGGGTGACGCTTTCGTCGACGCTGCTCGGCTTCGCTTTCGGCACGGCGCTCGGCATCATCATCGCCGTCGGCATTGTCCATGTGGCGACGCTCGACCGCAGCCTGATGCCGTGGATCATCGCCTCGCAGACCATTCCCATCCTGGCTGTGGCGCCGATGATCATCGTCGTGCTGGGGGCGATCGGCATCAGCGGGCTCGTCCCGAAGGCGATGATTTCGACCTATCTGTCGTTCTTCCCGGTGACTGTCGGCATGGTGAAGGGGCTGCGCTCGCCCGAGATCATGCATCTCGACCTGATGCACACCTACAATGCCAGTCGCGCGCAGACCTTCTGGAAGTTGCGCGTGCCTGCTTCGGTGCCGTTCCTGTTCACCTCGATGAAAGTGGCGGTGGCGGCAAGCCTGGTCGGCGCCATCGTCGGCGAACTGCCGACTGGCGCTGTCGCCGGCATCGGCGCCAAGCTGCTCGCCGGCGCCTATTACAGCCAGTCCATCGACATCTGGTCGGCGCTGGTCGCCGGTTCGGTGGTGGCCGCCCTTCTGGTCATGGTGGTCGGCATTGCCGGGCGCCTCGTCGACCGCGCCATGGGCGGGAGGCCGGCATGAACTGGCTGAAACCCTCCTGGCAGGCAGTGCTGGCGATCGTGCTGTGCCTGATCGCAGTGGCGCTCGGCCCGATCGCCGCGCCGAAAGTCGATCCACTGGCGCAGCCTGCAGGGACGTTGATATATCCCTATGTGGCGACGACCTGGCTGATCTTCGGCGTTCTGCTTGTCGCTGCTTTGATCTCGACGGCCAGAATACCGTCCATCGTCGAAGCCGTTGTGCTTTTCATCGGCGCGCATTTGCTCGCGTGGCTGCTGATTGGAGGCATCACCGGTTTCGAAGGCCTGGCGCGGACGCCGTACTTCCTGCTTCTCACCGCCGCATGGCTGCTTGGCTGGCGCTGCGTGGCGGTGCTGTCATCATTGCGTCCCTTCGCCAAATGGGCTCGCACCGCGCTGCGCCTGATCATCCCGGCCATCTTCGGCGCCTGGATCCTGATCATCTGGGAAGCGGTGACGCGTGGGGCCGGCATACCCTTCATCCTGCTGCCGCCGCCAAGTGCCATCGGCGCGCGCATCGCCGGTTCGCTGCCGGTGCTCGGCGCCGATGTCCGCCAGACCATCTTCAAGGCGGTCATCTTCGGTTATGTCGTGGGCAGCGGCGCCGGCTTCATCACCGCGGTGCTCGCTGACCGTGTGCCTTTCCTGCGGCGCGGCCTGCTGCCGATCGGCAACATGGTCTCGGCGCTGCCGATCATCGGCGTCGCGCCGATCATGGTGATGTGGTTCGGCTTCGACTGGCAGTCCAAGGCGGCGGTGGTCATCATCATGACCTTCTTCCCGATGCTGGTGAACACGGTCGCCGGTCTGGCCGCCTCCGGCCATATGGAGCGCGACCTGATGCGCACCTACGCGTCGGGCTACTGGCCGACGCTCTTGAAGCTTCGGCTGCCGGCAGCAGCTCCCTTCATCTTCAACGCGCTGAAGATCAACTCGACGCTGGCGCTGATCGGCGCCATCGTTGCCGAGTTCTTCGGCACGCCTGTCGTCGGCATGGGCTTCCGCATCTCGACCGAGGTCGGGCGGATGAACATCGACATGGTCTGGGCCGAAATCGCAGTTGCAGCACTTGCGGGTTCGGTCTTTTATGGCGTGGTCGCTCTTGTCGAAAGAGCCGTCACGTTTTGGCATCCCTCTGTCCGTGGTGGATAGGGGCGGTGGGTTTAGGGCACTAACTTCAGAGGGTAACAAAATGAAAAGACTGATTATTCCCGTTCTGGCTGGCGCGATGTCGCTTGCCGCTTTCCAGGCAATGGCCGCCGACAAGGTGACGTTGCAGCTGAAATGGGTCACGCAGGCCCAGTTTGCCGGCTACTATGTCGCCAAGGCCAAGGGTTTCTATGAGGCCGAGGGTCTCGACGTCGACATCAAGCCGGGCGGTCCCGATATCGCGCCCGAGCAGGTGATCGCCGGCGGTGGTGCCGACGTTATCGTCGACTGGATGGGCGGTGCGCTGGCTGCCCGCGAAAAGGGCGTGCCGCTGGTCAACATCGCCCAGCCGTTCAAGAAGGCCGGCATGGAACTGGTCTGCCCGAAGGACGGCCCGATCAAGACCGAAGCCGACTTCAAGGGCCACACGCTCGGCGTCTGGTTCTTCGGCAACGAGTATCCGTTCTACGCCTGGATGAACAAGCTCGGCCTGAAGACCGAGGGCGGCCCGGACGGCGTCACGGTGCTCAAGCAGAGTTTTGACGTGCAGCCGCTGATCCAGAAGCAGGCGGACTGCATCTCGGTCATGACCTACAACGAATACTGGCAACTGATCGACGCCGGCTACAAGCCGGAACAGCTGACCGTGTTCAACTACTCGGCCATGGGCAACGACCTGCTCGAGGACGGGCTCTATGCGTCCGAAGACAAGCTCAAGGATCCGGCCTTCGAAGACAAGATGGTGCGTTTCGTGCGCGCCTCGATGAAGGGCTGGAAATACGCCATCGACAACAATGACGAAGCCGCAGGCATCGTCATGGACGGCGGCGGTCAGGACGAGAACCACCAGAAGCGCATGATGAGCGAAGTCGCCAAGCTGATCGACAATGCCGACGGCAAGCTTGACCCGGCGACCTACGAGCGCACCGCCAAGGCGCTGCTCGACCAGAAGATCATCACCAAGGAGCCGACCGGCGCCTACACCACCGCCATCACCGACAAAGCGGTCAAGTAAGCCTAGCCGGCAACACATCTATCCAGAAAGCGGCGCCTCCGGCAGAAATGTCAGAGGCGCCGTTCCTTTATGGTGTTCATGACGAAGCTGGTCTCGATCGAGGCGACGCATTTCAGCCGCGCGATCTTTTCCTTGATGAAGCGCTCGTATTGTTCGAGGCTTCCCGTCACCACTTTCAGCACATAGTCGCGCGAACCGGTGACGAGGTGGCATTCCAGCACCTCTTCCCAGCCGCGGATCGCGTCCTCGAACATCACGATCTCGTCTTCGTTCTGGCGGCTGAGCCGGATGGTGGCGATGGCGACCATGCTCCAGCCGAAGGCTGAGGGATCGACCAGCGTGGTGTAGCCTCTGATGACCCCGGTCTCCTCCAGCCGCCGCACACGCCTCAGGCAGGGCGACGGCGACAGGCCGATGCGCTCGGCAAGCTCGTTGTTGGTGATGCGGGCGTCGGCCCGCAGCTCACGCAGGATTTTCAGGTCGAAATCGTCGGCTATCTTCTGCTGCATTTTCGGTCTCTCCAGGCAATTTGTTGCGGGGATGCAGCCATGTGAGCCCAAAAATAGCAAGGATTGATGGAACGAGATCGCATAAATTGCCGTTCACTATTTCACTCGAACAGGCAGGAAAAGCCATGACCGCGCCACGCCCGTCGAAAAGCCATATCGGCAACCACAAGCTCCACCCGGAGACGCTGATGCTGAGCTATGGCTTCGATCCGCAGCTTTCGGAGGGCGCCGTCAAGCCGCCGGTGTTCCTGACCTCGACCTTCGTGTTCAAGTCGGCGGAGGAGGGACGCGACTTCTTCGACTACACCTCCGGCAGGAAGGAGCCGCCGAGCGGCACCGCCTCCGGCCTGGTCTATTCGCGCTTCAATCATCCCAACAGCGAGATCGTCGAGGACCGGCTGGCGATCTATGAGGGGACGGATGCCTGCATCCTGTTTTCATCGGGCATGTCGGCGATCGCCACGACGCTGCTCGCCTATGCCCGTCCGGGCGACGTCATCCTGCATTCGCAGCCACTCTACGGCGGCACGGAGACGCTTTTGACGCGCACGCTCTCCGGTTTCGGCATCGGTGCTGTCGGTTTCGCGGATGGCGTGGACGAGCCGGCAGTGCGCACGGCCGCCGACGCGGCCGTCGCGAAAGGCCGCGTGTCGATCATCCTGATCGAGACGCCGTCAAACCCGACCAACAGCCTGGTCGACCTCGCGCTGATGCGCAAGATCGCCGACGAGATCGGCGCGAGCCAAGGGTCTACGCCGATCATCGTGTGCGACAACACATTGCTGGGTCCGGTGTTCCAGCGGCCGATCGAACATGGTGCCGACGTGTCGGTTTATTCGCTGACCAAATATGTCGGCGGCCATTCCGACCTGATCGCAGGTGCCGCCATGGGCAGCAAGGCTATCACCAAGCCGATCAAGGCGCTGCGCGGCGCGATCGGCACGCAGCTCGACCCGCATTCCTGCTGGATGCTCGGCCGCTCGCTGGAGACGCTGTCGATCCGCATGGAGCGGGCCAACGACAATGCTCGCCTGGTTGCCGAATTCCTGCGCGACCACGCCAAGGTCGACAAGGTGCACTACCTGCCGTTTCTGGGCGAGAATACGCCGGCCGGCCGCGCCTACAGGGCGCAATGCAGCGGCGCCGGATCAACCTTCTCCTTCGACATCAAGGGCGGGGAGAAGGCGGCTTTCGCCTTCCTCAACGGATTGCAGATCTTCAAGCTGGCGGTGAGCCTCGGCGGAACGGAATCGCTGGCCAGTCACCCCGCGGCCATGACCCATTCGGGCATTCCCTTCGAGGTGCGCCAGCGCATCGGCGTGCTGGAGACCACGGTCAGGCTGTCGATCGGCGTCGAGCATCCGGACGATCTGATCGCCGACCTGACGCAGGCGCTGGCGGCGGTCTGACCGCTATCGCTAAAGCCGGACAGGACGGCCCCTAGGATCTCTATACGTCATCACAAAAACGTGTGGTTGGATACATTGTGCCGCCAGGCCGTTCCGTTGGCGCATGCGCGCGCCGGGGAGCCGCGACGCGTGCACAGTCAATCGGAGGTTCTTCATGCGCACCCAATCCTTCTTACCGGCGCTGTCGGCGCTGGCCATTTCGACCGCTTTCCTGTTCGCATCGCCGGCCCTGGCAGCCATGGAAAAGTTCAAGGCGACACTAGACGGCAGCCAGCAGAGCCCGCCCGTCACCACGAAGGGTAAGGGCACGGCCACTTTCACCTTCGACACGACCAAGAAGAAGCTCAACTGGAACGTCAAATATTCCGGCCTCAGCGGACCGGCGACGGCCGCGCATATCCATGGCCCTGCGGCGATGGGTGAAAACGCCGACCCTGTCATCCCGTTCAAAAAACTCAAGAGCCCGATCAAGGGGTCGGAGACGCTCACTGATGCCCAGGCGGCTGACCTTGAGGCCGGCAAGTATTACGTCAACGTCCACACCAAAGCGAACCCGAATGGGGAGGTCCGCGGCCAGATCGAGAAGGCGAAGTAGCTGACCGTTGAAGGTTGGCGGGACAGCGCCCCCCTCTGTCCTGCCGGACATCTCCCCCTCAAGGGGGGAGATCGAATGTACTTCGGGTTTCGCCAATCGCCAGTGTTGGAAGAAGGGCGAGACGACGAAACTGCCAATCTCCCCCCTTGAGGGGGAGATGCCCGGCAGGGCAGAGGGGGCGTGAAGGAACTCGACTTGCCCCGGTCGGCTCTCAAACCTTGTCGCGGATCTGGGTCATCGTCCGGGTCGGGGTGATCGCTTCGGGGTCGAGCCGGATCTCGACGATCGCCGGCTTGCCGCTGGCGCGGGCGCGTTCGAAGGCCGGGGCGAAGTCCGCCGTCTTCTCGACCGTTTCGCCATGGCCGCCATAGGCGCGGGCGAGAGCCGCGAAATCGGGGTTCTTGAGGTCGGTGGCCACCACGCGGCCGGGATATTCGCGCTCCTGATGCATGCGGATGGTGCCGTAGATACCGTTGTTGACGACGACGACGATGATCGGCAGGTCGTATTGCACGGCAGTGGCGAATTCCTGCCCGTTCATCAGGAAGCAGCCGTCGCCGGCGAAAGCGACCACGGTGCGCTCTGGAAACAGCTCTTTGGCGGCGACTGCCGCAGGCGTGCCATAGCCCATCGAGCCTGACGTCGGTGCACCTTGAGTGGCGAAGCGGCGGAAGCGGTGGAAACGATGCACCCAGGTGGCATAGTTGCCGGCGCCGTTGGTGAGGATGGCGTCGTCGGGCAGCATCTTTTCGAGATAGTTCATGATCGGGCCCATCTGGACCGGGCCGGGGCCGCTTTCGGGTGGTGTCGACCAGTCGAGATAGGCGGCATGCAGCTTTGGCGTCTCGGCTGCCCAGACGGGTGCGGAGGCCGGCTTGCGTTTGGCGAAAGCGTCGACGAAGGCGGACGGCGAGGCGTTGATCGCCAATGCCGGCCTGTAAACGCGGCCGAGCTCGCCGGAATCGGCATGGACATGGACCAGTGTCTGGGCCGGGTAGGGGCTTTTCAGCAGCGTGTAGTCCGAGGAGGGCATTTCGCCCATGCGGCCGCCGATCAGCAGCACGAGGTCGGCCTGCTTGATCGCTGTGGCCAGCTTCGGGTTGATGCCTATGCCGACATCGCCGGCATAGTTCGGATGCAGATGATCGAACAGCATCTGGCGGCGGAAGGAACAGCCGACCGGCAGCGACCAGGCCTCGGCGATCGTGCGCATTTGTGCAACCGCCTCGGCGTCCCAGCGCGTGCCGCCAAGGATGACGAAAGGCCGCTTGGACTTGGCCAGCAGCTTTTCCAGCGCATCGAGTTCCGCTTCGCCGGCCCGTGTTTCCACCTGTGTGTGCGGCAAGGCGACGGGCGCCTCGACGACACTGGTCAGCATGTCTTCGGGCAGCGAGATCACCACCGGGCCGGGACGGCCCGATGTCGCCACGGCGAAGGCGCGGGTGACGAATTCTGGGATGCGCGAGGCGTCGTCGATCTCGACTACCCATTTGGCGATGTCGCCGAAGAACCTCTTGTAATCCACCTCCTGGAAAGCCTCGCGCTCTTTGGCGTGGCCGGCGACCTGGCCGATGAACAGGATGACGGGTATCGAATCCTGCATGGCGATGTGGATGCCGGCCGAGGCATTGGTGGCGCCGGGGCCGCGGGTGACGAAGCAGATGCCGGGCTTGCCGGTCAGGCGGCCGTGGCAATCGGCCATCATGGCGGCACCGCCTTCCTGGCGGCAGACGATGGTGCGGATCGCTGAATCGTGCAGCGCGTCGAGCACCGCCAGATAGGATTCACCGGGCACGCAGTAGATGCGGTCGGTGCCGTTGGCTTCGAGCGCGTCGACGATGAGTTGTCCGCCGGTCTTCATTGTCCAGACTTCTCCAGTTCGGCAAGGATTTCTTGCGTGTGCTCGCCCAGGCGCGGCGAGGGGCGCTCATAGACCAGCGGCGTGCCCGACATCACCATCGGCGCGCGCACCGAAGGCAGAAGATTGCCATGGCCGTCGTCCAGGTCGAGCCGCATGCCGCGCGCGATCGTCTGCGGGTCGGCGAACATCTGGCCGATCGTGTTGATCGGGCTCGCCGGCACGCTGGCCGCTTCGAGCTTTGCCAGCAGCGGATCGCGATCAAAAACCTTCAGCGCCTCGACCATGCGTTCGCGCAACTTGACCCGGTTAGCGACCCGGGCAGGATTGGTGGCGAAGTCGGGATTGGCAGGCAGATCGTCCAGCCCGACGGCAGCGCAGAATTTGGCGAACTGGCCGTCATTGCCCACCGCCAGGATGATGTGCCCATCCCGGACCGGCACCACCTCGTAGGGGGCGATGTTCATATGCGCATTGCCCATCTGCACCGGCGATCTGCCGGAGACGAGATAGTTCAAATTCTGGTTGCCGAGCGCCGAGATCTGGGTGTCGAAAAGCGCCATGTCGACATGCTGACCTTCCCCGGTCTGCTCGGCATGGCGCAGTGCTGCCTGGATGGCGATGACCGAATAAAGGCCGGTGAAGATGTCGGAGATGGCGACGCCCGCCTTTTGCGGCTCGCGGCCGACCTCGCCGGTGATCGACATCATGCCGGCCATGGCCTGGATGATAAAGTCGTAGCCGGCGCGCGGCGCATAGGGTCCGTCCTGGCCGAAACCGGTGATCGAGCAGTAGACGAGGCGCGGGTTGATCTTGCGCAGGCTGTCATAGTCGAGGCCGTATTTCTTCAGGCCGCCGAGCTTGAAGTTCTCGATCAGCACGTCCGAAGTGGCGACCAGCCGGCGCACCGTCTCGGCGCCTTCCGGGGTCGAGAAATCGATGGCGATGGAGCGCTTGCCGCGATTGCAGGAATGGTAATAGGCGGCCGACAGGTTCTCGCCGTCCTTGCCGATGACGAAGGGCGGGCCCCATTTGCGGGTGTCGTCGCCGCCATCGGGGCTCTCGACCTTGATGACATCGGCGCCGAGATCGGCAAGCAACTGCCCGGCCCATGGCCCGGCAAGGATGCGGGCGAGTTCGACGACGCGGACGCCTTTCAGCGGGGGCTCAGCCATGGATCACCGTGGTTGCCGCAATCACTGCGATTGCTGCGAAAGCAGAGCCTCTATCAAGCCCTGCAACGGCTGTCACGGCTCTTGCAATGGGCCAATCCGTCACGCTTTGAGGACTTCGTCGGCCCAGGCGGCGAAATCATCCATGATAATGTCGCGATTCACCTCGTTCAGGCTTTCGTGGCGGGTGTCGGCGTAAACCTTTGAAACCAGATTCGAAAAGCCCATCTTGCGCATGCGATTGGCAAGATGGGTGATCCCTTTGCCATAGTCGGAAGCCGGATCCTTCTCGCCGCCGACGATGCTGACGGGCAGGTCGCGCCGGATACCGGCAAAGCCGGCATCCTTGCCGCCGTTCAGCGCCATACCGACGACGTCGCGCCACATCGACACCGAAGCGTCCCAGCCGCACAAGGGATCGGCAATGTATTTCGCCACTTCCGCTTCGTCGCGCGACAGCCAGTCGAACACTGTGCGGTGATTGGGCACCGCCTTGCCCCAGGCCTGGAAGGTGAGTTTCGGCAGCAGGCGCGATGGCACGTCGGAGCCGAGCCGCATCCGTTCCCAGGCAAGGATGCCGAGCGCAAGCTGCCCAAGCGGGCCTTGGGAGAAATTGCCATTCCAGATTGCTGCCGCGTGAACGCGTGGCGAGTGGCGCAACAGGTAGTTCAGCGCCACCGACGCACCCATCGAATGGCCAAACAGGATGACCGGTCTGTTTGGCCGTTCGCGGGCGATGAGATCATGGATGACGTCGACGTCGGCGATCACCTTGGCGGCACCGTCCCTGTCGGCGAACCTGCCGAGCGGAGCGTCGGACGCCTTGGTCGCGCCGTGGCCGCGATGATCGTGGACATAGACGTCGAAACCGCGCGAGCCAAGAAAATCGGCAAAGCGGGCATAGCGCGCTGCGTGCTCGGCTAGCCCGTGATTGATCTGGACGACGGCGCGTGCCCGGCCATCGGCCTGCCTGACGAAAAGATTGAGCTCGGCACCGGTCGGCGAGGCAACCACGCGCTGCTGGCTGAATGACATGCCGCCTGGTCCCGCCCCTGCTTTTGTCGTCGTTGGCTTTGTTTGCGCCGGCCCACATTATGCGTCAATCCGGCAAACCCGCTTTTCGCGACGATGTTTCTTGCGTTCGGTCAGCAAAATATCGCAATTCTGACATGGAGACAGCTTCAGTCTGTCGCCCACTTCTTCAGCCGGGGATTCTCCATGCGCATCGGTGTCGTTTTCGGATTGGCCATGTTGGCGGCGTCGCTGGCCGGGGCCGCGCATGCCGACGTGAAGATGAGCGGCAGCTTCGTCGCCGACGCCGCCTGTCCGGCGACGCAGGCGATCAAGAACGGCAAGAACCCCGGCAATGTCTCGACCGATGCCGGGCAGAGCTATCAGCTGCTTGCCGGCAACAAGGATACGCCGACGCATTATCTCATCCTGGTGCCGGGCGCCGATCCGGAGCGCCGCTGGGTGAAGGTCAGCTGCGGCCATGTTTCCGGCAGCAGCGCGGCGACCGTGCCGGCCGCGCCTGACGGGCAAGGCAAGCCGGCGGCATCGGGGAAGCCCGAATACGTCTTCGCGCTGAGCTGGCAGCCGGCGTTTTGCGAGACAAAGTCGAACAAGACCGAATGCAGGGCACAAAGTGCCGGCGATTTCGACGCCACGCATTTCACCTTGCACGGCCTGTGGCCGCAGCCGAATGGCAATTTCTATTGCCAGGCGACGGCGAGTGACAAGGCCAACGACAATCCGGCCCACTGGAAAGACCTGCCGCCGGTCAATCTTGACGCCAACACCCGCACGGAACTCGATCAGGTGATGCCTGGAACGGCCTCCCACCTCGAACGGCATGAATGGATCAAGCACGGCACCTGCTACGGCAAGAGCCAGCAGGACTATTTCTCCGACGCGCTGAATTTGATGCGCGCGGTGAACAGTTCGCCGGTGCGCGATCTCTTTGCCAAGAACATCGGCGGCAAGCTGACGGCCGACCAGATCCGCGGCGCTTTCGACACTGCCTTCGGGGCGGGAGCAGGGGACCGCGTGCGCGTTTCCTGCGTCATCGATCCGTCGAGCGGCAGGCGGCTGATCGGCGAACTGACCCTCGGCCTCGCCGGCCCGATCGGCCCGAACAGCGCGCTCAAGGACCTGCTGCTGGCTTCGGTGCCGACCAACAAGGCAGGCTGCCCGACCGGCACCGTCGACGCTATCGGGTTCCAGTAAGGGCGGCTGAACGGCCCCCAGACTGCACGAGCAGCGGTCCACACTTGTCCGTGTGATTGGCCTGATCTGGCAAAAGCGATTGCCGTTCGCCGCCGCATCGCCTACATAGCGGCCAACCTCCATTCAATTCGACAAATCCAGTCGGTTTTTCAGGGAAAGCGCGCGTGGCACGCCAGTTCATCTATCACATGGCCGGCCTCAACAAGGCCTATGGCACCAAGAAGGTGCTCGAGAATGTCCATCTCTCCTTCTATCCGGACGCCAAGATCGGCATCCTCGGCCCCAACGGTTCGGGCAAGTCGACGATCCTCAAGATCATGGCCGGGCTCGACAAGGAGTGGAACGGCGAAGCGTGGCTCGCCGAAGGCGCCACTGTCGGCTACCTGGCGCAGGAGCCGGCGCTCGATCCGGACAAGACCGTGTTCGAAAACATCATGGAAGGCGTCGCCGCCAAGACCGCCATCATCGAGCGCTACAACGAATTGATGATGAACTATTCCGACGAGACGGCCGACGAGTCGGCCAAGCTCCAGGACGAGATGGATCGGCTCAACCTGTGGGACCTCGAACAGCAGGTCGAGATGGCGATGGAAGCGCTGGGCTGCCCGCCCAAGGATTCGGAAGTCACCAAGCTTTCGGGCGGCGAGCGCCGCCGCGTCGCGCTTTGCCAGCTTCTGCTGCGCCAGCCCGACCTTCTGCTGCTCGACGAACCGACCAACCATCTCGACGCCGAAACCACGGCATGGCTGGAAAAGCATCTGCGTGCCTATCCGGGCGCCGTGATGATCATCACCCACGATCGCTACTTCCTCGACAACGTCACCGGCTGGATCCTCGAACTCGATCGCGGCCGCGGCATTCCCTATGAGGGCAACTACACCAAGTACCTCGAAGCCAAGGCCAAGCGGCTCAAGCAGGAAGGCCGCGAGGACGATGCACGCCAGCGCGCCATCGGCCGCGAGCGCGAGTGGATCCAGTCGAGCCCGAAGGCCCGCCAGACCAAATCCAAGGCGCGTATCCAGGCCTTCCAGGATCTTTTGGATGCAGCCGACAAGCGGCGTCCGAGCGACACGCAGATCGTCATTCCGCATGGCGAGCGGCTCGGCAATGTGGTCATCGAGGCGGAAGGCCTGTCGAAGGGCTTTGGCGATACGCTGCTCATCGATGGCCTGGAATTCAAGCTGCCGCCGGGCGGCATCGTCGGCGTCATCGGCCCGAACGGCGCCGGCAAGACGACGCTGTTTCGCATGATCACCGGCCAGGAAAAGCCGGATGCGGGTTCTGTGCGCGTCGGCGAAACGGTGAAGCTCGGCTATGTCGACCAGAGCCGCGATGCTCTCGATCCGTCGAAGACGGTGTGGGAAGAGATTTCCGGCGGCGCAGAAGTGGTCAAGCTCGGCAAGTTCGAGGCCAACACGCGCGCCTATTGCGCGTCGTTCAACTTCCGTGGCGGCGACCAGCAGCAGAAGGTCGGCAACCTCTCCGGCGGCCAGCGCAACCGCGTGCATCTGGCCAAGATGTTGAAGACCGGCGGCAATGTGCTGCTGCTCGACGAACCGACCAACGATCTCGACACCGAAACGCTGGCCGCGCTCGAAGACGCGCTGGAAAATTTCGGTGGCTGCGCGGTCATCATCTCGCACGATCGCATGTTCCTCGACCGCCTGGCGACGCACATCCTCGCCTTCGAGGGCGACAGCCATGTCGAATGGTTCGAGGGCAATTTCGAGGATTACGAGCAGGACAAGATCCGCCGCCTCGGGCCGGATGCCGTCAACCCGCACCGCATGACCTACAAGAGGCTGACGCGGTAGGGGGTTTTCCGGGCGGCGATCTCAACCGGCATGAGGAGCTCAAATGGCTGATTGGTCCGCCGCCCAATATCTGAAATTTGAAGACGAGCGCACGCGGCCCGCGCGGGATCTTGTGGCGCAGGTGCCCGTCGACTTTCCACGCCGGGTCGTCGACATCGGCTGCGGGCCTGGCAACTCGACCGAACTGCTTGTCGGGCGCTGGCCGGATGCCGGGGTGAGCGGCTTCGACACTTCGCCCGACATGATCGAGAAGGCGCGGGCTCGCTTGCCCGAGGTCACCTTTGATCTGGCCGATGCCTCCAAATGGCAGCCGGCGGAGCCGGTCGACGTGATTTTTGCCAATGCGGTGTTCCAGTGGCTGCCCGAGCATCCCGCAGTCTTCCAGCGGCTGATGGGTTTCCTCGCGCCAGGCGGCGCGCTGGCCGTCCAGATGCCCGACAATATGGGCGAAGACTCGCACCGCCTGATGCGCGAGACCGCCGCCGAAATGCCGTTTGCCGAAAAGTTCAAGGGCGCGGCACGCGGGCCGTTGCCGCCGGTGTCGTCCTACTATGACCTCCTGTCGCCGCACAGTGATCGGCTGGATATCTGGCATACCATCTACAACCACCCGCTTGCCGACGCCGAAGCGATCGTCGAATGGGTGAAGTCGACGGGCCTGAAACCGTTCCTCGATCCGCTGGATTCCGACGAACGGGCGATGTTCCTCGAAAGCTACACGGCCAAGATCGCCAAGGCCTATCCGAAAACGGCTAGCGGTAAGGTGCTTTTGCGCTTTCCACGCATCTTCATCGTTGCCAAGCGGGCCTGATTATCCATGTTGCACGAGGACCAGTCCGGCCTAAACCTTTGGTTTAAGCCGGCGTAAACCGACGCGGTGAGAAAACTGTTGCGCCGGAGCATTCCGGCGCCCACATGAAGCCCGCAACGCCTGCGGATGGGACGGACTGGATATATGCATCGCGTCATCATCAGCGGCATCGGCGTTGAAATTCCCGAACCCACAATCACCAATGAAGAGCTGGTGGCCAGCTTCAATGCCTGGGTCGACGCGGAGAATGCGCGCCGCCTGGGCACCGACGAGCCGCCGCTGGCGAAATCGGATAGCGACTTCATCGTCCACGCTTCGGGCGTGCGCACCCGTCATGTCATCGAGCGCGAAGGCATTCTCGACCCGACCCGCATGTCGCCGCGCATTCCGGCTCGGCCCGACGATGCGCTGTCGCTCGAAGCCGAGTTCGGCATCGCCTCGGCGAAGAAGGCTCTCGAGCATGCGGGGCTACAGCCGTCGGATATAGACCTGGTGATCTGCTCGGCCTCGCATCACCAGCGGCCCTATCCGGCGATCGCCATCGAAATGCAGGAGGCGCTGGGCACGAAGGGCGCAGGCTTCGACATGGGGCTCGGCTGTTCTTCGGCGGCGGCGGCCTTGCACATCGCCGTCAATTTGGTGCGGTCGGGCGCGCACAAGCGCATTCTGGTGACGACGCCCGAGATCATCACCGGCCATCTCAATTTCCGCGACCGGCAGACGCATTTCATTTTCGGCGACGCTTCGGTGTCGATGGTGGTCGAAGGCCTGGCCAAGGGCGACAAGCGGCCGGGGCGCTTCGAGGTGCTCGACACGCGCATCTGGACGCAGATGTCGAACAACATCCGCACCAATCTGGGCTACCATACCCGCACCGCCCAGGATGATCCCTACATGATCAATCTGGAAGGCAACCTGATCAAGCAGGTCGGCAACAAGGTGTTCAAGGAAGTCACCGTCGCCGGGCAGAAATTCATCGTCGAATTCCTCGCCGAGCACGGGCTGACGCCGCAGGCGATCAGGCGCTTCTGGCTGCATCAGGCCAATGCGCGGATGAATGCGATGATCCTGAAGCTGTCGTTCGGCCACGAGGTCGATCACGACCGCGCGCCAATGGTGCTGGAGCGGCTGGGCAACACGGCGGGCGCCGGGGCCATCGTCGCGCTGTCGGAGAACCACGCCGATATGAAGCCGGGCGATTTCGGTCTGATCTGCGCCTTCGGCGCGGGCTATTCGATCGGCGGCGCGCTGCTGAGAATGCTTTGAGGCTGCCGCGTCATGCTGGTGCGAACGGCACCAGCATCGGAACGCGCGCGGCATAGTCGTCATAGGCGCTGCCCAGTTCGCCGCGCAGGAAATTTTCTTCCAGCCTGGCTTTCGTCACGATGCCGATGATGAGCAGCGCGGTTCCGGCTATGCCCCACATGGTGCCCTTGGCTGCCATGGTGGCGAGGATCGCCAGCAGCAATCCGGTGTAGATCGGATGCCGGACAAGGCCATACGGGCCGGTGTTGACGACACGGTGCCCGGCCTTGGCGGTGATGGTGCCCGACCACAGCCTGCCGAGATGCAGGCGCGCCCACCAGGCAAAGGCGATGCCGATGGCGATCAGGGCGACACAGATCCAGGCTTCGGGGAGATCAGGCATCCACAGCCTGAGCCGGCCTTCATAGCCGTGCGCCGGAATGAACAGCAGCACCGCGCCGGCTATCCAGAGACCCCGATAGCGGGCCTCCGCCTTGAACCCGGCGCGCTTCTGGGCAGGGTCGGACCACAAAGCGGCGACGGCCCAGCTTCCTGCCCAGATCAACCAAAGCAACGTGATTGCCGTCACAGGTCGCATGATCAGCCTCCGCAAACCGTCTGGACGTCACTATGAAACCGGCACCGCGCGCCGGCAATGCGGTGCGAGATCGATGACAGGTAAGAAAAGCGTGATCGCGATCCTATCGGTGCTGTTGATCGGACGATCAGCACTTTCGACTGGACGCCGCGAAGCGCGCCCGGCTAATTCGCTGGATGACGAATAGAAAGAACGCCATGCCGGATCTCTTCCCCGAGGCTGAAAAGCCGGTTGAAATCATTGCCGCGCGAAAGCTTGCCGCCAGGGCGGCAGCGCTTTACGTGGCGCCGGCGGATCATTTTCAGACGCGCCCGGTGGACGAATTGCGGCTGGGTTTCGACGGCATTTCAGGCGATTTCCATGCCGGGCCGACACGGCGCTCGGGCGGGCGCGAGCCCTGGTATCCGCGCGGCACTGAAATGCGCAACGAACGGCAGCTGTCGATCGTGGCAGCGGATGAACTCGCCATCGTCGCCGAGCGCATGCGCCTGGCCGAGATCAGGCCGGAGTGGATCGGCGCCAATCTTGTGATCGAAGGGGTGCCGAACCTCTCCATGCTGCCGGCCGGCACGCTGCTGTTCTTCAAGGGCGGCGTGACAGTCAAGGTCGACGCGCAGAATGGTCCGTGCCGCATCGCCGGCCGGTCGATCGCGGAGAACGCCGGAATGGCCGACGTCGAAGCCGGCGCTCTGCTGTTCCCGAAAGCGGCGAAGCGGCTGCGCGGCATTGTCACCTGGGTAGAGAAGCCAGGCACGGTTAGGGCAGGCGAAGAGATATCGCTGCGCGTGCCGGAGCAGTGGATTTATCAAGCCTGAGGGCCGGCTACGCCGCCCATGGAGCGGCGCAGCAAAAGCGCTGGACTTCAGCCCTTGCGGTTCTTCTTCACGCCTTGCGCCATGATGGAAACGTCGTCCCACTTCTCCCAGGTGGCAATGCGGTTGGCGTATTCCTGCTTGATCATCGGCAGGCCGCCATCGCCGAAGAATACCCGCAGCGGCGGCTCGGCGGCGTCGACAATGGCCAGCATGGCCGGCCCGGTGGCGTCTGGATCGCCGGCGACCGAATTGGCGCGGCGCTCGGCCATCTTGGCACGGGCGGGCGCATAGGCCTCGATCGGTTGGGATACCTTGGCCGACGGCCCGGCCCAGTCGGTGGAGAAACCGCCCGGCTCGACCAGCGTCACATGGATGCCGAATTCCGCGACCTCGATGCTGAGCGACTGGCTGAAGGCCTCCAGCGCCCATTTCGAGGCGTGGTAGAGGCCGAGCGAGGCAAAGGCATTGACGCCGCCGATCGACGAGATCTGGATGATGTGGCCGGAACGCTGTGCCCGCATGATCGGCAGTGCGGCCTGAGTGACCCACAGAGCGCCGAAGACATTGGTTTCGATCTGGTCGCGAGCTTCCTGTTCGCTGACCTCCTCGATGGCGCCGAAATGGCCGTAGCCGGCATTGTTGATGACGACGTCGAGCCGGCCAAAACGCTTGTGCGCCTCGGCGACAGCGGCATCGACGGCTTTCTTGTCGGTGACGTCGAGCTTTATCGCGGCAATCCTGTCGCCGTATTTCTCGACGAGATCGGCGAGGGTGCCAGCATCGCGGGCGGTTGCCGCGACGCGGTCGCCTCGGGCGAGTGCAGCCTCGGCCCAGACGCGGCCAAAGCCCTTCGACGATCCGGTGATGAACCAAACCTTGTTTGTCATGATCTTGGAGTCCTTGCCCCTGCGGGCGTGATTTTGGATGAAAGCGGAGGCTTCTCCGCTTTCGGGCATATACGGTCGATCCTCTGATTTTCCAGAGGCGACGGGAATCTTTTGACAAAGACGCCTGAATTATCGGAGATAATTCACCTGAGACGACCAGGCCGGGTCCTCGTGCTTTTGCCAGTAGCGCGCCATCAGCCGGCTGGTGATCGGTCCGACCTTGCCATTGGCGATCGCCGCGCCGTCGATCTCCGTCACCGGCATGATGCCGCCCGCAGTGGAGGTGATGAATACCTCGTCGGCCTCGCGCAATGCGGTGACGCTGAGATCGGTCGCCGTGGCGGCAAGGCCTTCTTCTGCACAGAGATCGAAGACGGTGCGGCGGGTGACGCCGGGCAGCACGCCGGTGGCCGGCGTCGACAGTTTGCCGTCCTTGACGCAGAAGACGTTGAAGCCCGGGCCTTCGGCGACATTGCCGTTGAAGTCGAGGAGCAACGCGGTCTCTGCACCGCGGTCATAGGCATCGTAGAGGCCGCGCACCAGATCGAGCCAGTGGTAATTCTTGATCGCCGGGTCGATCGAGGCCGGCGGAATACGCATCTTGTCGCTGATGGCGACGCGCAGGCCGCGCTGCAGCTGCTCGGCATTGGCGACCGAGCCGAACGGCACGGCGAAGGCCATGAAGCGGTTGACCGCCTGGCGCGGGTCGCGGCTGAAGGTCGGAGAGGCGCCGCGCGTGCACAGCATTTCGACATAGGCGGCGCGATGACCGGACAGCGCTACGCAATTGTGCAAGATTTCGGTCACGCCGTCGCGGTCGAAGGGAATGGTCATGCGCAGCTTTTCCAGCCCGCCGAGGAAGCGGTCGAGATGCAGATCGAGGCGGAAGAAGCGGCCGTTCCAGACATGCACGGTGTCGTAGGTTGCGTCGGAATGCAGAAAACCCCAGTCCAGCACCGAGATCTTGGCCTGCGACATCGGCAGGTATTGGCCGTCGAGAAAGGCGATGCCGTCGGGGTAGGAATGCGGGTCGACATGGCGGTCGCCAACCACGGGCAGTTGCTTCTCGTCCTGTGTCGTCGCCGTGTGGCTCATTGGGGCTTCCTGTCACGCAAGGCAAGATCAGTAGGCTATCGGCGCTGGGCAGAAGGCATAGAGCCACCCGCCCGGTGCTGTTCGGCCTCGATGACGATCTCGTCGATACATTGGATCGGAATTGCCTTAGATTGCGCGCTCTGAACGGGAGGGGGAAGATGGGCAGGCTTGGGGCCGTCATAGCAGCCATGACGATGTTCGCCGCTGCGGGCGAAGCCAGCGCCCAGTGCGCGCGCGAAGGCGATGAATTGTGCCAGGGCGGGCAGACCTATCGCTGCGAGAAAACCGGCAGCGAATTGACACCGATCTTCCAGAACCTGCCTTGCGCGGTGCCGTCGCTGAGCGGCACCTGGGTCGGCAGCGGCCATCAAAGCCCGGCGGGTGACGCCGGGGCCGACTGGCCGATCGCCATGACCATCAACGATGGCAGCGCGTCGATCGACTATCCGTCACTCGGCTGCGGCGGATTGCTGTCACAGACGTCCAGGGACGGCATTTCGGCGGAATACCACGAGAGCATCACCTACGGTCAGGACAAATGCATCGACGGCGGCAACATCACCGTCAGGTTTTTCAAGGAAAATCTGTCCTGGACCTGGATCGGCCAGGCCGATGGTCAGCCCTATAATGCGGTCGCAGTGCTTAAGCGGAAGTAGCCGTGGTCATTCCTCCTCGTCATCCGCGTCGAGCAGGCGCGTCGCGCGCCAGCGGGTGAGCACGACGTTGGTCTGCTCGATGACGAAGAAACGCGCCGAGTCGCGGTCGTAACCTTCGCTCAGCAGTTTCTCGTAATCTGTGTGCATGTGGCGGATATGGGCAATCGTCGCCAGCCATACGGCGATGCCTGGTGGCAAGGTCTTCATGTGGACCGCGCCGGCGTCGCCGCGGATCTTCTCCATGTCGGCATAGGGTGCCAGCGGCAGAAGTGCTGTCAGCGCCTTGGCGATGGCGCGGCGGCGACCGGTGGGCGCCGTCATCGCCGAACCCCGTTGGGCTCGTCGCGTCCTTCGATGGTCGCCTCGGCAATGGCGTCGGTCGAGGCGAAATAAGGTTTGATGTCGATGACCGGAGTGCCGTCGAGCACGTCGATGGCGTCGAGATCGATGCGGCCGGTGTTCTGGTCGAGCCCGACGAGCCTGGCCACATGCAGCCCGATTGGGTTGGGGCGGGCAGGGGAGCGCAGCGAAAATACGCCTTTTGCTTCGGCCGCATGGCGTGGTTTCTGCACAATCAGGTCCCGCGGCGCGTGATGCAGCCAGGACAGGATGATGACGTGGCTGGCGCGCTCCAGCCCCCGTAAGCCATTTCGGTAGGGCGCGTCGATGGTCAGCACTGCCTTCTGCCCGGTCTCGCGCGCGGCGCGCATGTTCTTCGGGCAGGTTTCGCGCGTCGTCCACGGCGAGGCAATGCGGCCGATGAAGACGATGCCGTCATCCGGCGGCATCAGGGCGGGATCGTTTTCCAGCCTCTGCTCGCCTTCGCGGGCCTCGAACATCTCACGCGGTCCAGTCATGGCCCATGTCTCTTAAAACGCCACACAAGCGGCATTTTCTTGTCCGGAAGCGACATAGCGCTTGCAAGGTTTCGAAAACTGACATAAACATATGTTTATATCTTTTCAAAGAGAATACGCTGATGCATGTCTCGCTCGACACTATGGTGGATACGTTAAAGGCGGCGGCCGAATCCAGCCGATTGCGCATACTGGCACTTCTGTCGCGCGGTGACCTCACCGTTTCCGATCTTACCGAAATTCTCGGCCAGTCGCAGCCGCGCGTTTCGCGGCACCTGAAGCTGCTTCTGGAGGCAGGGCTGATCGGCCGCTACCAGGAAGGGTCCTGGGCCTTCTTCCGCCTGTCGGATGCGGATTCCGCGCGTGACTTCGTCATGGGCCTGGTTTCCGGCATTCGCGGCGCCGATCCGCAGGTCGAGCGCGATCTTGAGCGCCTGGCCTCGGTCAAGCGCAAGCGGCAGGACCGGGCGGTCGAGTATTTTTCCGTGAATGCGGCAAGCTGGGACCATATCCGCTCGCTTCATGTGCCGGACCGCGCCGTCGAAGCCGCAATGCTGAAACTGGTCGGCAAGCGGCCGTTTCAGTCGATGCTCGATCTCGGCACCGGCACCGGGCGGCTGCTCGAAATCTTCTCGCCGCTCTATCGGCGCGGTGTCGGCATCGACATGTCGCGCGAGATGCTGACCGTGGCGCGCGCCAATCTCGACAAGGCCGGCGTTTCGAACGCGCAGGTTCGGCAGGGCGACATCTTCGCGCCGCCGGTCGAGCGCGATGCCTTCGATCTCGTCACCATCCATCAGGTGCTGCACTATCTCGACGATCCCGCCCGCGCCATCCACGAGGCGGCTCGGCTTTTGCGTCCGGCAGGACGCCTGGTCATCGTCGATTTCGCGCCGCATGCGCTGGAATTCCTGCGCGAGGAGCATGCGCATATGCGGCTCGGCTTTTCCGACCGGCAGATCGCCGACTGGTTTTCGGAAGCCGGCCTCGATCTCGAAGATGCCCAGGAGTTCGAGCCGCGCGGTGGCAATGAGGCGAGGCTCACCGTGAAACTCTGGCTCGGCCGCGATCGGCGCCTGCTGATTGCCGATCCTTCCAACGACACAAGGCAGGCCAAAGCGAACTCGATGGGGGAAATCGCATGAACCAGTTCCGCTTTTCCCGCCGCCCCGACATCGGCGACAAGGTCAGGGTTTCCTTCGAATTCTTCCCGCCGAAGACGGACGAGATGGAAGCGAGGCTGTGGGAGACGGTCACAAGGCTGGAGCCGCTGAAGCCGAAATTCGTCTCGGTGACCTACGGCGCCGGCGGCTCGACACGGGAGCGCACCGCGCGCACTGTAAAGCGCATCCTGACGGAAACCGGTATTCCTGCAGCGGCGCATCTGACCTGCGTCGGGGCAACGCGCGACGAGGTCGATGCGGTCATCCAGGATTACAAATCGATCGGCATCAACCGGTTCGTGGCGCTGCGCGGCGACCCGGCCTCCGGCGTCGGCGAGCCCTACCGGCCGCATCCCGGTGGCTACGAGAATGGCGCGGAACTGGTCGCCGGGCTCAAGACGATCGCGGATTTCGACATCTCCGTCGCGGCTTACCCGGAAAAGCATCCGCAAAGCCCCGATTTCGCCACCGACATCGAGATGCTGAAGCGCAAGGTCGACAATGGCGCGACGCGGGCGATCACCCAGTTCTTCTTCGACAACGATCTCTACGAGCGCTATGTCGAGCGCGTCCGCCGCGCCGGCATCTACATCCCGATCGTGCCGGGTATCCAGCCGGTTCACAGTTTCAAGCAGGTCGCGAACTTTTCAGCGAGGGCGGGCGCGCATGTGCCCGGCTGGCTGGCGGAGCGTTTCGAAGGCCTCGACAAGGACCCGCAGACGCATGCGCTGGTGGCATCGGCGGTGGCAGCCGAACAGGTCATGGACCTGGTCGAGCGCGGTGTCGGCGATTTCCACTTCTACACCATGAACCGCGCCGATCTGGTCTTTGCCATCTGCCATATGATCGGTATTCGCTCGCACGAGGCGGCGGCCGCCGGATCAGCCGCGGCATGAGGTCGGGCTCAACAACAAAAGGCCGGGAAAACCCGGCCTTTTGAATTGGTTGGACTATTTGGGTGCTGGTCTTCCCCGCTTTGGCGGTCAGGGAAGGAAGCCCATAATGAGGGCTCCGATAAAGGCGAACGCAGCACAGATCATCAATGCGTTGATAGGCCTCGTAAGTCCCATGACATAGCCTCCTCTTAAAGAGCTATGTCATGGAGTCTAGGTTCATTTGTGCCACAGGCAAGCGGAAAATGTGCTGCATTGCGACGTGATTGTGAAATCCGCGACATGTCTTTTGCCGTTAGGCTTTGAAACTCCTAGGCAAATACCGACTTCAGACCTGTGAATAAAATGTGGCCGGCTCGTGTCGCTGCCGTGTCATGGCAGCGCTACCGCCGCGAAAGTCGAATTCGACTTTCGCGGCGATGTGGGGGTTCAAAGGACGCGCTAACGTCTTCCAAGGACGCGCCCGTCGATGGTGATGAGGCCGAGCGCGATCAGCACCACCCCGCCGATTTCGAACAGCTCCAGCCGCTCGCCTAGGAACAGGAAGCCGAGCAGCATGGCGCTGGCCGGCACAACAAGCGTGACCAGCGAGGCGTTGGTAGCGCCCGCCGAGGCGACGAGGTTGAAATAGAGGATGTAGGCGACGGCTGTGGACAGAAGTGCCAGCGCCAGCACCGCCGCCCAGACCGGCGGCGAGGCCGAGAACAGGCCGGATGGGCCGTAGGTGAAGAGCACGATCGGGATCATGATGATGGTCGATGCGGTCAACTGCCCGGTGGCGACGACCGGCGAGGGCACGCCCTTGAAGCGGCGGGCGACCATCAGCGCAATGCCATAGGACAGTGAAGCGCCGATCAGCGCGAATTTGGCCCAGACCGGGCCGCCGAGCCCGGCAAGCAGGCCGGGGCCGATCATGACGGCCGTACCGGCGATGCCGAGCGCAATGCCGGCGAGCTTGTTCCAGGAGAGCTTTTCGTCCGATGTCAGCGCATTGGCGAGAATCAATGTCCAGAACGGCGTCGTGGCGTTGAGCACCGAGGCGACGCCGGCGCCAAGCTCCGTCTGGCCGGCGAAGATCAGCGAAAAGGGCACCACATTGTTGGTGAGCGCCAGCAGGAAGAACAGGCCGGCATGGGGAAGGGCGAGGCGGAAGGACGGGCCACGCAGACCGAGATAGATCTGCAGCGCGATCGCCGCGATGGCGACGCGAAACAGCACCAGCACCAGCGGATGAAGTTCCGCCACCGCGATGCGGGCAAAAAAGAACGAGCCGCCCCAGATCGCGCCGAGCAGCAGGAGCTGCCCCCAGTCCTTGAGCACCATCGGCCCGCGCGGTGCTGATGTCGCGGCTATTGCCATGTGAGTCGCCCTCCCAGACGGCCTGAATGCCAGTCAGTCAGGCAGAAGCCATATCGGACTCAGTGACAAGAGCCACCCGAAACCTGATCGCTGGCAAACGTTGCTGGCAAAGACCCAGCGCCCCAGCGTCAGCCGCACGAGACACAGAATTGTTTTCATTAGCCGCTAGCTTGGATTAATTGTGCGCAGCCGAAGTGAGGATTCGTCCATGCAGCGATTCGAGAATGCCCGCGAGGCGGCACTGGCGCTTCGTCCGGACGATCCGGTCTATTGCTTCCGCCCGCAAGTGCTGATGGCGGATGCCAGGCAGTTCATGGGCATGTTCCCCGGCAAGACCGCCTATGCGGTCAAGACCAATGGCGAGCAGATCGTGCTGAAGACGCTGGTCGAAGCCGGCGTCAAGGCTTTCGACGTCGCTTCGCCGGGCGAATTCGCTGCCGTGCGTGCCGTCTCCCCCGATGCCGAGATGCTCTACATGCACCCGGTCAAGGCGCAGTCGGACATCAAGCTGGCGCTGGAGAAATACGCCATCCGCGTCATTTCGCTCGATCATGAGGACGAGATCACCAAGCTGACGCGTGTGGTGCGGGCTCTCGACATCGATCCGGGCTCGATCAGCGTGTTCGTGCGGGTGCAGACCAAGGGGCATGCCGCCTACGAACTGTCGAAGAAGTTCGGCGCCGGGCCGGCCTATGCCGTCGAGCTCGCCGAGCGGCTGAACCGCACCGGCTACAAGGTCGGCCTGTGCTTCCATGTCGGCAGCCAGATCGAGGATCCCGACACCTATGAGCGGGCGCTGGCTTCCGCCGACTGGGTGCGCAACCGGCTGACCTTCGATATTGCCGGGCTCGATGTCGGCGGCGGTTTCCCCGCCGAATACGGCCACGACCCTAACCGCAAGCAGATCGAGATGCCGTCGCTTGGCCAGATCATGTCGCGGCTGTCGGGCGATCTGAAGGAGTATCAGTTCGACCAGATGCCGCTGGTGGCTGAGCCCGGCCGGGTGATCGTGGCGCGCTGCCTGTCGTTGATCGTGCGGGTGCTGCTGCGCAAGGGCAAGCGGCTCTACATCAATGACGGCATCTGGGCATCGCTGTCGGATTCATGGACCGGCAAGATCACGCTGCCGGCGCGCTTCATTCCCGACCCGGCGATCCGCTCGCGCAATGGCGAGGAGAAGAACATCGTGCCGTTCAAGGTCTGCGGCGCGACCTGCGATTCCGTCGACATCCTGTCGCGGCCGTTCTGGCTGCCGGAAACGGTCGATACCGGCGACTGGATCGAGATCGGCCATATCGGCGCGTATTCGCTGTCGCTGAGGACCCGCTTCAACGGCTTCTATCCCGACACCTTCGTCGAGGTGACGACGCCGTTCGACGAGGGCGACGCGCCACAGGGTTTTGCCAGTTTGGAGACGATGGCGGATTGAGGGGAATAGGGCAGTAGGGGAATAGGGGAATAGGGGTGGCGGCAGTCACTGCTTCGGGCTAATTTGCCCTACTGCCCTATAATTTTCCCAAAAGCTCCGGCGTCGGCCAGCCATCCACCGGCAAACCTAGCCGCGTCTGCTCCTTGCGGATCGCCTCGCGGGTGTTGGTACCCAAAATGCCGTCGACGGTGCCGACATCGTAGCCCTTGGCTTCCAGCTTGGTCTGCAACGCCTTCATCTGCTCATTGTTGAGACCGGTCTCGGGATTGCGCGGGTCCAGCGGCGGCGCGCCTGCCAGCCGTGCGGCAAGGTTGGCTGCCGTCAGCGCATAGGTGAAGGACTGATTCCATTCGAGATAAACGTCGAAATTGTCGTAGGTGAGGAAGGCTGGCCCCTTGCGGCCCATCGGCAGCGCGAGGCCTGCTTTCAGGCCGTTATCGACCAGCGGCGCGCCGCTGGGGTAGGTGACGCCCCATTGCGCCCACTGCGACAGCGGCAGCTTGTTGGTGCGACCGGTCTGATCCCACGGCATGTCTTCGGGCACGCGGACTTCCTGGATCCAGGGCTGGTCGCGTTTCCAGCCGCGCGACAGCACCTTGTTGGCAGTGGTCATGATCACATCAGGCACGCTGCCGCGCAGGTCGATCTTGCCGTCGCCGTCGCCGTCGACGCCGCGTGCCAGATAGTCGGAGGGCAGGATCTGCGTCTGGCCGATCTCGCCGGCCCAGGCGCCCCTGACATCAGCCGGCAGCACGCCGCGATCGATCAGTTCCAGAAGCGGCACCAGCTGTTGCCGGAAGAGCTGCGGCCGGCGGCAATCATGGGAAAGCGTCACCAGGGCGCTCAGCGTGTGGAAGTCGCCCTGCACGGCGCCGAAATCGGTCTCCAGCGCCCAGAAGGCGGCGATGATCGGCGCCTGGACGCCGAACTGCTGGTCGGCGCGGGCGAAGACATCCGCGTATTTCTTTATGTTCGCCGCACCTTGCTTCAGGCGATAGGCCGAGATCATCCGGTTGGAAAACTCGACAAAGGTTTGGGTGAAGACGCCTTGGGCGCGGTCGCGCGCCAACACCTTGTCATCTAAGGTTGCCGCTTCAAGGGCGTCGAGACCCACTGTACCTACGCCGGCCGCCTTGGCTTCCGCGGCGACGCCCTGCTTCCAGGATTCGAAGTCGCCGCCGCATTCCTGCGCCATCGCCGGCAAGGCCGTGGCGCACAGGGTCAGCGCAGCCGCGAGGACTTTGGAACGCAGTCGCATCAGCTTCCTTTCGAAACGAACAGGGGGTCATTTGTTGTGCTCCCCCCCGGGAAGCCCAACGCCCTGAATTACCGGCGGTTGCACTCTTTACCGCTGGCTGTGTCGAAAAGCAGGCGGCAGGCCCGGTGTCAACGGTGTTCTGCGGCAGCTTCTCTGCTGGAGTGATTTGATGCAGGGCAGTGCTGCCGTTGCACCGGTTCAACGGAAGCTCTGCTGGAGTGATTTGATCCAGGGCGGTGCTGCCGTTAAACCGGTTCAACGGAAGCTCTGCTGGAGTGCTTTTGATCCAGGGCGGTGCTGCCGTTGAACCTGACGTCAACGGGTGTTCTGCCGCAGCCATTTGTTCCAGGCGGCTTCGCTGCCGTTGAAGACGTTGATGTCGGACTTGCCGGTCATGCCGGGAACGATGCCGGTTCCGGTGTACTGCCAGAAGGTGAAGGGGTGGCTGCCGTATTTCTCACGCGGATGGCCGGCGACGGAACGCAGCCAGTAGGGATAGCCGCGGAACCCCGACAGCCCGTTGTCGTCGAAGAAGTCGACGGAAGTGTAGATGATCGGCTTCTTGCCGTAATGGCGTTCGACGATTTCGAGGAAGGTGGTCATCTCCGCGCGCACCGTGGCGGCGTCGGGACGCAGCCTGCAGGTCGGCGATTGCGGGTTCCATTCCATGTCGAGGACCGGCGGCATCGCCGAGCGATCGACGGGGACGTTGCGGATGAACCAGCGCGCCTGAACGGCGGCCGGGGTGCAGAAATAATAGAAATGATAGGCGGCTCGCGGAATCCCGTTGGCCTTCGTGCGCGCCCAATGCTCGCTGAAATACTCGTCGAAACGGTCGCCGCCCTCGGTCGCCTTGATGAAGGCGAAGGAGATGCCGCTCGCCCTGGCAGCCGGCCAGTCGACCGAGGTCTGGTATTTGGAAACATCGGTGCCGTGGACGGCATAGTTCCACGGCGCGCCGCTCTCCCATTCATGCGGCTTGGAGTCGGCAAAGCGCGGCGCGCGCACGGCAACCGTCGGGCTGCTCGAAGCGGATGGCGACAGCGGCGAGAGATCGTCGACGGTCGAGCAAGCACCAAGCAGCGCTAGCATGATCAGGCCCGCAAGACGGCGCATCGCAATTCCCGAGCCGGATTCAGCCGGTCGCTGATGGGTCTCTACACTGATGGCCTGCTTTGTGATCGGGCCCCCTCCGAACGATCGCCCCACAGCATCGCTCAGCATATCCTGTGATCGCCGATCATGGTTGATAATCCGTTGATGACGCTCGACAAGCATTGTGATTTGCGGAAGCAATGGCGGCAAATCGATGACATAAGGGTCGCGCAGGGCCCGGAGGAAATAAATGCGGATCGTGGTCAAGATCGTCAAATGGCTGCTTGGCCTGATCGTCCTGGTGATCGCAGCACTTTTTGCCTGGCTTTATATCGCGCCACCGGAGTTGATCAGGGTTGGCTCGGGCTACTCGGCCAAGATCGTCTGTTCGAACGTTTTTATCGCCGGCCGCGATCCCAATGAGGTGCTGGCCGTCGACGTGCAGGCACCCGGGCATCCCCTGCTGCGGTTAATGCGGGTTTCGGTGGACAAGAACAGGGGAACGGTGTCTGCCGGCCTGTTCGGTTTCCTCGGCAAGAGCGTCGCCGTAGCCCGCGACGGGCTTGGCTGCGCTTCGGTTCCGGACGGCGACGTAGGAAAGGTGCGGCGGACCGCGATCCAAGCGGAGCCGTCCGCAGTCACCATGGGCGACCTGTGGCCGGAAGGCGAACGGGTCGAGGCATCACAGGATCCGGTTGTTGCCAAGCTGCTGGACGATGCGGCGCTGATCGGCACCGGCATGCGCGCGGTGGTGGTGGTCAAGAATGGCCGTGTCGTCGCCGAGCGCTACGGCGATGGCTTTTCCGCCAGGACGCCGCTGCTCGGCTGGTCGATGACCAAAACGGTGAATGCCGCCATCGTCGGTACGTTGGTCAAGGACGGCAAGATGGCTTTCGACAACAAAAACCTGTTCGCGCCGTGGAAGGCGGACGGCCGCGCCGCGATCAGCCTTGCCGACATGATGGCGATGTCGAGCGGGCTGGAGTTCAACGAGGATTATGGCGACGTCGCCGACGTCACGCGCATGCTCTATCTCGAACCTGACATGGCGGGCTTTGCCGAATCCAAGCCGCTGGCTGCAGAGGTCGGCGAACAGTTTTCCTATTCGAGCGGCACGGCGGTGATGCTGTCGCGCCTCTGGCAGGACGCGGTCGGCGACAAGGCCAGGGCGCTGACGTGGCCGCGCACGGCGCTATTCGAGCCGCTCGGCATGCACAGCGCGGTGCTCGAGACCGACGAGCTGGGCACCTTCGTCGGCTCGTCCTATCTCTACGCAACCGCGCATGACTGGGCGCGCTTCGGCCAGTTCCTGCTACAAGGCGGGGTGTGGAACGGCAACCAGATCCTGCCGGCCGGTTTCGTCGACTGGATGCGAGAGCCGGCATCCGCCTCGAAGGTCTACGGCAAGGGCCAATTGTGGATCGAGGCCCCGGGCGATGAGGAAAACCCCGGCGCCGGTGTCGCGGCAGGCCTGCCCAAGGACACGTACTGGATGGAAGGCCATGACGGGCAGACGGTTGCCATCATTCCCTCGGAGCAGTTGGTGGTGGTGCGGCTGGGGCTGACGCCTGCCAAGCTTGGCTATCGGCCGCAGACGATGGTGGGGGCGTTGGTGAAGGCACTCCATTAAGGTGCATTGACATTCAGGTGAGGTCGGCCTGCAAATGGCAGTTTCACCTTGGCTAGCCGCGCGGCCCGATAACCGCCAGCCAGGCGTAGCCGCGATAAAGCGTGCGGAAACGGAAGCTTGCGCCGGTTCGCCGAGATTCCGATTCCAGCACTTCGCGCAGCGATTCACGAGGCGCGACGTGGAATTTTTTCAGCCAGCCGCGCAGCAGTGTGCGAAACCAGCGCGGCAGGCCTTCCTGCTGGCCGAAATCGACGATGTGCAGCGAACCGTTCGGCGACAGGGCGGCAAGTGCCGCCGATACTGTTTTTTCCCAGCCGGGGATCATCGACAGCGAATAGGACACGAAGACACGGTCGAAGCGTTCGACATCGAAGAGTGCCCGGGCATCGAAATCGGTGGCATCGCCCCTAGCCAATATGACGCGACCGGACAGGCCCTCGCGGTCGATCGCCTTTCCGGCCGTCTCCAGCATTTCGGCCGAAATATCGAGGCCGAAAAAGCGCGCGTCGGGATAGTGACGGGCGGCGAGGATGACGTTGCGGCCGGTGCCGCAGCCGAGTTCCAGCACGGTGCCACCGGCAGGCACGTCGAGCCCCGAGATCATTGGGTCGCGGCCGAGCAGGTAGTATTTGCGGGTCAGGTCGTAGATGTGGCGCTGCCAGCGGTAGACGCCGTCCATCAGTTCGGCATGATTGGCCTTGAATTCGGGGCTGGCCGGCAGCTCGCTGCTGCTCATGCCGCGCGCTTTACGTAGAGATGGAAGCTGCCATAGATGGCCGAGCGGTCGCGGGCCGAAAATTCCCGCGAAGCCTGGTCCTGATAGTCCCATTGGTCGAGCAGCGAACTGGAGACGCGACCCGGCAGCAGGCTGGGCTCGGCGGCGGTGCGGAAGATGACGCGGGCGCCGGCCGAAGCCGTGCGGGTGATTTCCGCCCACAGCGCGTTGAGCTGATCGTCGGTCATCCAGTCCTGTGCGTCGAGCAGGACGAAGCGGTCGACCGCGCCTGCATCCTTGCCGGCGAGAAACTCGATCAGATTGGCATGGTGGATGGCGACGCGGCCGACATTGCCGCGGATGGTCTCGTAATTCTGCTTTTCGAGATAGGCGGGCAGGGCGGCCTCGCCGGGGTTCGGATAGCGGCGGGCAAAGGCCTGCCAGGCGAAGTAGTTATTCTCCAGCGGAAAATCGCAAGCGAGTTTTTCCAGCCGGGCTTTCAGCACGCTGGCCATGGTGCCGTCGCCAGAAGTGATCAGCGAATCGTACTGCGCCGGTGGAATGCCGAGGCCGAACAGCGAAGCCTTGCGCGACGTCGCCCATCTCAAAAGCTTGTTGTCGAAGACCGGCGCCAACTCCTCGTTGAAGAAGCGGCGCTGCTCGCCGATGTTCCTGGCCTGCATGATGCCGGCTGGGTCGACGCCGAAGAATTTTCCCGTGCGATGGCCCATGGCGATGAACAAGCCGAGCAGGCCGGTCTGGTAGAAATTGCGGTCGAACACAGTGATGCGACGGCGCCCGCGCCAGTTGCGGCGCTCCCAGTAGTGACGGCTGACAGGATCGAGATGCGGCGCGATGAAACGGTCATACGCTTTCGAATTGTGGCTGGTGTCGGCGGCGCCGAAGAAGCGGAACAGATCGCCCTGCGATGGCAAATGGCGCACCGCCTCCAGCTTCATGCGGTTCAGCGCGATGTGCGCGGTGTTGAGGTCGACGGCGTCGACCCGGGCCGGCGAGCGCGTGAGGTAGGCCAGGATGTTGCAGCCGCCGGAGGCGATGGTGACGACGCGGTGGCCCTGGCCAAGCTGCATCGCCTCCATGTCGACATCGGGGTCTTCCCAGATCTGCGGATAGACGAGGCCGGAGAACAGGAAGGCGAACAGCCGCTCCGAAATGCCGGCCTTCGACAGCGGGCGGTTCTGATAGACGGCCTTTCCAACTTCCTTGCCGCGGCGAAAAACCAGATCTGCGGAAACGTCCGTCATGGCAAGATGATTCCCCATTTGCTTTGCCGCAAGCGGGTAGCGCAGGCTCATGACAGGCCGGTGACAGCCGGTTGACGCCGGTCGATCCTTGCTGATCTCGATAATGTCTTCGAAAGTGCGGCGGTGCGCGTCTCGACATGGACCGCGCGCTTTTTCATCGAATCTGATTGCAAATAGTCATACGTCGGCCGGCTTCGGCAAGCAGGCCAACAGGACCAGTGCGCTCGATGAAGGGGTAGAGTTGCGAAGCCCGGTTGGAAGTTGTGTCGCCACAACGCTATATTCCGTGAACTGAATGTACGACAGCAGCAAGCTATACTCGACAGTCAGGAAGCCGCGCATGCTTGTCTTTTGGCGAGTCGGCATCCAGGCTGCGACATTGTCGTGGCAGAAATATTCCGGGGGTCGCCATTTCCCGATTTCACCCCCGCCAGCGGGACGATGCCGCCGGAGGGCCGATATACGAAGAGGTCTGTCGCCAGATCGGCAATCTTTTTATCTGAAGATGGTTCGTCCTTCTAGCCCTCTTTTTTGCGAAAAACTTCGTTTATCCCACGGTTTGATTTGATTGCATCCATTAATTTTGGAATCTGGTCCCAATATTCGCTGTAAGAAAAGCAATCTATTAGTTTACTGAACGCATACCACGTGTTTATTTTTTCCGGATCGTCTTTATTTTTGTTTTGGAAAATTGATTGTGCTTCTATGGATAGTTTTTCAAGATGCTCTTCCAGGGAATTGAATTCCCAGTCATCTAAATTCCCATCACCGGTTCTTCTAAGAGATTGTTCCTCCGAAATTCTCCCCGACACTTTAGTGATTTTCATAGCAGTTTTTATAATTTCATCTTCGCTTTTAGCCGTATGAAGGGCAAGGACGGTCACGAGATTCAGCATTTCGCTATGTCTAAACAAAATTGAACGTCTAGGAATTTCTCTTGTTTCTTGAACTCTCTCCATCTCTTTCACTGTTTCCTTGGAAACCAGTTCTTCGTCCTCGCTGGATACGAAGGCTAAAAAGCGCGATGGCGAATATGCGTAGAACAACTGGCCAGTCGCTTCGAAAAACTCGTGCCTGAGTTCAGGCCTTGGTCCCAGGGTCTTGCCATCATGTCGTGCCCACCAGTCTTCTTTGTTATCGTCAGTGACAAAAAGGACCGGAAGCTGAGCCGACTTTGCCTTGTCCTTCATTTCAGCCCAAATCAGATAATCGCCCGGACGGCCTTTGTCTTTATAACCGGGGGGGATTTTCGCATCGAAACGTCGCAGCGCTTCTTTCCGTCGCTGTTCGATGTCGACTGGTTGCTTCCCTACCTTTCCATCGAAGATGTCAGTAACGTCCTTGAAAACCGATAGAGCTTCAGGAAGCTGCTTTACGGCAGTTTCAACTTCAAGGGTCAGGCGCTCGAAGAACTTGCCGATCTCGTCCATAGAGGATCCTTGGGGCCAAGGATCGAATCTGGAGAACGCGCCAATTGCCCCTTCGACCTCATTGCGTTTCTTTAGCAGCTCATCTTTTAGCTTCTGATATGCCGCTCTATTGGTCGAATCAGCATCGCGCCCGTCTGCCTGGAACTCTGCACCGGCCTGATGAGGCAACCACAGTCTATCCCCAAATGACCTAAATGCAGCAAGGACTTCCGCCCGTCTAGCGGGCATAAATCTGAATAGGTGTAATAAGACATTTGTATCCGGGACCAGAAGTCCCGTCTTCCAGATCTTGTCTAATTCCTTTTTGGTGGGCTCGTAAAACCCATGAAAAATCTTCCGCATCCAACCCCCCGGAGTCGAAGCCATTACAACATCGCTGTGAACATTGAAGCAAGCGAGACTTGTAGAGAAATGCCTTTCGAAACCTTTTCTTACCGTGTGAACGGCTCGCTATTGTCGAATGGTAGCGTATAGCGGAATCCTGAATGGTTGCGGTCCCACGTGCCCTAGAATGTCAGAATGCTCCGATGGTGCGGGGAAGTAGGAGGTGGCGATCACAGCCGCTATCATCTGCGCAATAGCCTACTAGGCTAGCATCGCCGCCGAATAGCTGGTGATAAATGCGGCCGGGAGGCGCGAGCCAGTCAAGCGGTTTCAGGCCTTGCCAAATCCCCCCGGCGTCGGCGTCGTCAGGATGACGGCGTCGCCGGCCTGCAACATGGTCTGGTCGCAGGCTTTCAGCAGGTCGATCGTGCCGTCCTTGCGGCGGATCTTGGTCGAGCCGACCTCGCCGTCGCCGCCTCCGTCCAGCCCTTGCGGCGGCCGGTTGCGGTGCGAGGACAGGATCGCGCATTCCATCTTTTCGAGGAAGCGGATGGTGCGTTTGGTGCCGTCGCCGGCGCTCCATCTGCCCTTGCCGCCGGAATCTTTCCGGATGTGGAAATCCTCGAGCAGAACGGGAAAGCGCAGCTCCAGCACTTCGGGATCGGTGAGGCGCGAATTGGTCATGTGGGTGTGGACGCCGGAGGTGCCGGCAAAGCCGCGGCCCGAGTTCATCCGGCCGGCCGGCGAGCCGGAGCAGATCGTCTCGTAATATTGATACGTCTTGTTGCCGAAGGTCAGGTTGTTCATCGTGCCTTGGGCGTTGGCCATGGCGCCCATGGCGCCGAACAGCGCGTTGGTGACATGCTGCGAGGTCTCGACATTGCCGGCGACGACGGCGGCGGGGTAGGCGGGTTTCAGCATGCAGCCATCGGGAATGATGATGTTGATGGGCCGCAGGCACCCGGCATTCATCGGGATCATATCCTCGACCATGACGCGGAAGGCGTAGAGCACGGCGGCGCGGGCCACCGGCTCGGGCGCGTTGAAATTGTTCTTCATCACCGGCGAGGTGCCGGTGAAGTCTACCGTCGCCTCGCGCTTTTGCCGGTCGACCGTGATCTTCACCTTGATGATCTGGCCGGTGTCGGTCGGGTATTCGTACTCAGAACTATCCGGCAGCCGCTCCAGCACGCGGCGCACGCTTTCGGCGGCATTGTCCTGGACATGGCCCATATAGGCCTCGACGACATCGAGGCCGAAATGGGCGACCATCTTGCGCAGTTCGGCTACGCCCTTTTCGTTGGCGGCGATCTGCGCCTTGAGGTCGGCGATGTTCTGGTGCGGATTGCGGGCCGGATAGCGGTGATCGGTGAGCAGCGTTTCCAGCTCCTTCTCGCGGAAGCGGCCACGGTCGACGATGCGGAAATTGTCGAACAGCACGCCTTCCTCGTCGACCGTGGTGGCGAGCGGCGTCATCGAGCCGGGTGCCGTGCCGCCGATATCGGCGTGATGGCCGCGCGAGGCGGCCCAGAACAGGATTCTTTCCTTGGCATCATCGAAGACCGGCGTCACGACAGTGATGTCCGGCAGATGCGTGCCGCCATTGTAGGGTGCGTTGAGGGCAAAGACGTCGCCGGGGTGGATGTCGCCGGAATTCAGCCGGATGATGGTTTCGACCGAGCGGTCCATCGAGCCGAGATGCACCGGCATGTGCGGCGCATTGGCGACCAGCGCGCCGGTCCGGTCGAAGACGGCGCAGGAAAAATCCAGCCGTTCCTTGATGTTGACGGAATAGGCGGTGTTCTGCAGCGTGACGCCCATCTGCTCGGCGATCGACATGAAGAGGTTGTTGAAGACCTCCAGCATGACCGGATCGGCCTCGGTGCCGAGCGCTGCCTGCCGGCGCTTTTTCTCGACGCGGTGCAGGAGCACGTGGTTCCTGGCGGTGATTTCGGCCAGCCAGCCCGGCTCGATGACGATTGTCTGGTTCGGCTCGATAATCAAGGCAGGTCCCGCAACCCTGTTTCCCGGCTTCAGCGCCTCGCGGCGGAAGATGGGTGAAGTGCGCCACTCTCCCTCGGTGAAGATTTCGCGGGTCTGTGAAGGGCTTACGGCAAGGTCTTCGGTTCGCGATTCAGTTTCGTCGCGCCCAGTGCCGCCGGTGTCGGTGCCTTCGACGCCGACGGTCTCGACGATCATCGGCTTGTCGTCATAGACGAAACCGAACTGCGCCTTGTGGGCGATTTCAAAATCGCGCCTGGCCTGGAAAATCGAATCCGCCTCGAAATTCACCGGCAGTGTCGTGTCGGTGCCGTCGTAGCGAATGTGCAGCACCGGCTTCGTGGCGACCGTATCCTCGCCGATGCCTTGCGCCGCGAGTTCTGCGACAACGGCTTTCCTCAAGATGGCAATGAGGTTGCCGATCTCCGTTCTGGACTCTTCGGCAAGCGGTTTCAGCAGCGCCTGCTGGCGCGAGGCAAAGACCGAGGACAGGCCGATGCCATAGGCCGACAGAAGACCTGAGAAGGGATGGATCAGCACCGCTTCCATGCCGAGCGCATCGGCGACCAGGCAAGCGTGCTGGCCGCCGGCGCCGCCAAAACAGTTCAAGAGATATTCGGTGACGTCGTAGCCGCGCTGCACGGAGATCTTCTTGATGGCATTGGCCATGTTTTCGACGGCGATGGTGACGAAGCCCTCGGCGACAGACTCGGGCGACCGGCCGTCGCCGATTTCGGCGGCGAGTGCGGCGAATTTTGCCCGTACCGTCTCGACGTCGAGCGTCTGGTCCTGGCCGGGTCCGAAAATGGCCGGGAAGAAATCGGGCTGCAGCTTGCCCAGCATCACATTGGCGTCGGTGACGGCGAGCGGGCCGCCGCGCCGGTAGGCTGCCGGGCCGGGATTGGCGCCAGCCGAATCCGGCCCGGCCCGGAAGCGGCCGGCCTCGTAATGCAGGATCGAGCCGCCGCCGGCGGCGACGGTATGGATGCGCATCATCGGCGCGCGGATGCGCACGCCGGCGACCTCGGTGTCGAAGGCGCGCTCATATTCGCCGTCATAGTGAGCGACGTCGGTCGAGGTGCCGCCCATGTCGAAACCGATGACCTTGTCGAAGCCGGCGAGCCTGGCCGTCTCGACCATGCCGACGACACCGCCGGCTGGTCCTGACAGCAGTGCGTCCTTGCCCTGGAACATGTCGGCGGCGGTGAGACCGCCCGACGACATCATGAACATCAGGCGGGGGAATCGATCGCTCTCCCCCACAAGAGGGGAGCTTGGCGCCGCACCCAACTCTCCCGCCACCCTTTGCACATAGCGCGATAGGATCGGCGACAAATAGGCGTCGACCACCGCGGTGTCGCCGCGGCCGACCAGCTTGATCAGCGGCGAGACCTCATGGCTGACCGAGACCTGGCTGAAACCGAGTTTGCGGCAGACTTTCGCCACCGCCTTCTCGTGCTCGGGGTATTTCCAGGCGTGCATGAAGACGATGGCGACCGCATCGATGCCATCGGCCCTGGCCTGTTCGATCGCCGGCCGGCAGGCGGCGATATCGAGCAATTGTTCGACGCAGCCATCGGCGCGCACACGCTCGTTGATTTCGATGACGCGCTCGTAGAGCTGTTCGGGAAGGATGATCTCCTTGGCGAAGATGTCCGGGCGCGCCTGGTAGGCGATCTTCAGCGCATCGCGGAAGCCCTTGGTGATGAGCAAAAGCACGCGGTCGCCCTTGCGCTCCAGCAGCGCATTTGTGGCGACCGTGGTGCCCATCTTGATGTCGCCGATCAGGCCGCTCGGGATCGTGTCGCCGGCCGACAAGCCAAGAAGGTCGCGAATGCCCTGGATGGCGGCATCGTTATAGGCTTCGGGATTTTCGGAGAGAAGCTTGCGCGGGTGCAGCCCGCCCTCCGGATCTCGGCCGATGATATCGGTGAATGTGCCGCCGCGGTCGATCCAGAAATCCCATTTTTCGGTCATGACAGCCCCTGGCGCTCTTCTGTTCGATCGGTGTTTCGGCACATGCTGTTAGTTCGCTACGGCCTGAGCGGCAATCGCAAATGAACCAGACGATGTTACATGCGGAAACGCAACGTTACGAAACTCATGGCCGGCTGACGCATTTGTCCTTCGACCGCTCACGGCAACGTGAGCGTGTGTTGAAGGAGAGACAAATGAAAAAGCTCATTCTCGCGTCCGTTTCCGGTTTGGCTTTGCTTGGCGTCGCCGCCTGCAGTGACAGCGGTACGGACAACACCACCACCCAGAGCACCAACCCGCCGGCCGCCGAGGAACCGATGAAACCGGCCACCCCGGAAGCCACGCCGCCGGCCGCGACGCCTCCGGCAACGGATAATTCGACCACGAAGAGCATCACACCCGAGAAGCCCGCCGAGCCGGCTCCGGCAACACCAGCTCCTGCGCCCGCGCAGTAGTGAGCAAGCAGTACTTCTTGTGATGAATGAGGAAGGTCGGCTCGCGCCGGCCTTTCTCATGTCGTCCGAGCGCCGTGGGCCAATCCCTCTCGCGCGCCGGATCGATTTGTCGCGCAAAGCCTGCGGCACTGTCCCGGCTTGATAGGAGGGAGCGGTGGCTCTAAGAAGCAGGCCATGTCGATTTGGGATCGCCTCGGCGAGTTCATCACCCGCGTTTCATCCTCAACCTCGTCGGGTGTCGTCGACGTTGTCGAGGCTGTGCGCACGGTTTTCTCCGGCGATGCGGATTTGCGCCGGCGTGTCGCCTTTTCGGTGGCGATGATCGCGCTGTCGGCCAAGATGGCCAAGGCCGATGGCATCGTCACCCAGGACGAGGTGCGCGCCTTCCAGGAGATATTCGAAGTGCCGCCGAAGGAGACGCGCAATGTGGCGCGGCTGTTCGATCTCGCCCAGCGCGACGTGGCCGGTTTCGAAACCTATGCCGAGCGGATGGCCCAGATGTGCGGTTCGGGGCATTCCAACTGCGTGATGCTTGAAGACATACTCGACGGTCTGTTCCACATTGCCAAGGCCGACGGGCTGGTGCACGAGCGCGAAGGCCATTTCCTGCACCGCATCGCCGAGATTTTCCGCATCGACGAAGCGCATTACGAAGCCATCATGGCCCGGCACGTCAATCTCGGCGCCGGGGATCCCTATGTCGTGCTGGGCATCGAGCGCGGCAAGCCGTTCGAAGAGGTCAGGAAACGCTATCGCAAGCTGGTTTCCGACAATCATCCGGATCGGCTGATCGCGCGCGGCCTGCCTCAGGAATTCATCAAGATCGCGACCACCAGGGTGGCGGCGATCAATGCCGCCTACGAGATGATCGAGCGGGGCCTGCGCCACGCATGAGCGGCTTTCTGCCCGACGAGCCACGTGCCGAAGTCAGGGTATCGCCGAATTTCGGCCCGCGGCGCGAGACAACACCCAGGCCCGACATGATCGTGCTGCACTACACAGGCATGGCGACCGGCGCCGGGGCCGAGGCCTGGCTTTGCGATCCGGCCAGCGAGGTCTCGTCGCATTATCTGGTCCACGAGAATGGCCATATCGTGCAGATGGTCAGGGAAAGCGACCGCGCCTGGCACGCCGGCAAGAGTTCGTGGTTCGGATGCGCCGACATCAATTCCTGTTCCGTCGGCATCGAGATCGTCAATCCGGGGCATTCGCTGGGCTATCCCGGTTTTCCCCGGCGGCAGATCGATGCCGTGATCGGGCTGTGCCGGGGGATCGCCGGTCGGCATTCGATCGCCGCCGAGCGGGTACTCGCGCATTCCGATGTTGCGCCGGGGCGCAAAATCGATCCCGGCGAGAAGTTTCCGTGGCGGGCGCTATTCGAGGCCGGTGTCGGCCATCTCGTTACGGCCGCCCCCGTC